>CAMOCI010000029.1 GCA_946610635.1 uncultured Clostridia bacterium
TTATCATAGCACTAACAAGGCTTGCCCCGTCGCCCATTAAATAGTAAAAACCATTACCACTTGTGCGTCCTGCACTTTCTTTATCCAGTGCACAAAAGCTATCTAATATGTCTGCGTGATAAGGTATTTCAAAATCTGGCACTTTTGGCTCGCCGAATTTTTCAATCTCAACATTTTCACTATCATCTTTACCAACAGGTACGCTGCTATCTACGATGTTAGGAATTGACATCATTATTTTTTTAACTTTTTCGTTAATCTCAATTTGTTCTTTGTCAATTTCTTCTAGTCTTGCTTTACCATCTGCAACTTTTTGCTTAATTATTTCAGCTTCTTCTTTTTTACCTTCCTTCATAAGCAAGCCAATTTGGTTTGAAAGTTGATTTCTTTCAGCACGCAAGTTGTCGCCTTCCTGTTTTAATGCTCTATTTTTAATATCAAGCTCCAAAACTTCATCAACAAGTGGAAGTTTTTGTTCTTGAAATTTCTTTTTTATATTTTCTTTAACTAATTCTGGATTTGTCCTAATTAAATTTATATCTATCATAATATCCTCGTATAATGACATTTGTCATTATTTTACATTTTAGTATTTATTTTACTAATTTTTTTTAATAATAATATTAATAATTTCTCCGTCAACATTAATTTCTTTTTTAAAGCCATCATACAATGTGCCATTAGAAACACACAAAACTTCTTCGTTAATAATAGATAGGTTATCTTGAATAAGTTTTTGCATATGTTCACATTTTGTATCCATATTCAAAATAATTCTGTCATCAATATTTAAGCCTGCTTCTTTTCTAGCAACTTGAAGTTCTCTAATAACTTCACGAAGTCTACCTTCTTCAACAAGTTCTTGCGACAATTCAATATCAAGCACAACAAGATTGTTACCAAGATTTGCAATAGCAAACTCTTCTTTAGGTGTGAGTTTTAACTCAAACATATCATATGAAAGTGTTGGGAAACCTTCTATATTTACATCACTTTGGCTAGCAACAGCATTAACACACTTTTTCATGTTCTCAACATCCATTTCAAGTAAAACTTGTTTTAGTTTGTTTACATCTCCTTTTAAAACTACTCCTGCTTTTCTAAAATTAAGTGTTAAACTTTGGTTGTTAAATTTATCATCTTCATTAACAAACTCAATCTCTTTAACGTTAATTTCATCTAATATTATTTGTTTAAAATCTTCAACAGCAGGTATATAATCACTAGAAACTTTTAAAAGCATTTTACTAAGCGGCTGTTTTACCTTTATTTGATGTTCTGCTCTTAATTTTTGTGCAAGATAAATTATATCTCTAACCTTTTCAGTTTCTGCAAGCAAGTTTTCATATCCATAAGATTTTTCTTGTGGAAAACTAGACATTTGAATTGAAAGTGCCTCACCTTTCTCTGTTTCTCTAACAAGGTTTTGCCATATATGTTCTGTTACAAATGGAATTATTGGTGCCATAACCTGACAACATGTTTTTATTGCATTATATAAACAATAGTACGCATTTAATTGGTCTGTGCCACTATTTTTCCAAAATCTACGACGATTTATACGTATAAACCAATTTGTTAAATCATCAATGTACTGTTCAAAATCTTTAACAATAGGTGCTGTATCATAATTATCATAGTTTTGTTTTGATGTTTTTACAAAAGCATTAGTTCTTTCTAGTAACCACTTGTCTGTGATATTTAATTCATCAAAATTTGGTGTATAGCCATCTAATTTTGGATTATCTAAACAAGCATAAGTGTTATAAAATATATATGCATTCCAAAAACCTAACAACTTTCTTTTAACATCATCACCTAAACTATAACCAAAACGAACATTATTTGAAATTGGTGCAGATGCATACAAATATCTTATTGTATCGGCGCCCATTTTTTCTGCTGCTTCATCAAATTTAATCATGTAGCCGCTTTTATGAAATCTTCCGCCATCTTCTTTAACAACGCTTTCATAAGTCATAACTTTTTGATATGGTGCTTTACCTTCAAGCACAACACTCATAAATAGTAGTGAATAAAACCATAATCTTATTTGCTCTATCATTTCAATAACACATTCACTAGGGAAGTTGTTCTTAAAATATTCTTTATCTGTAAAATATTTTTTTGTGCTAAACGGTGTGATGCCAGCATCAAGCCAACAATCACCAACATCGGTTATACGACTAACTTCTTCGCCACATTCACATTTGATTTTTATATCATCAATCCAAGGCCTATGCAAGTTAGGAATATTTTTTGCTTTTTCTTTGTCAATAGCTCTTTCAATAAGTTCTTCATGACTACCTATGACATGCAACTTGCCACATTTTGAACAAATGTAAAACGGTAATGGCAATCCATAAAAACGTTTTCTGCTAATATTCCAGTCACCCATGTTAGAAAGCCAATCTATCATACGTTTACCTGCATGTTCTGGCTTCCATTCAACCTGCTTTGCTGCTTCTATAAGTTTATCTCTAATTGGGTCAGATTTAATATACCATCCACTAACAAGTTTGTAAACTATATCTGTTTTACAACGCCAGCAGTATGCATATCTGTGTTTGTATTTGTGTGTTTTATATAATTTATTTTGTTCTTTTAATCTATCAAAAACCAAAGGCTTAACTTCTTCTGTGCTCTTACCAGCAAACTCTCCAAAATTTTCTGTAATAACGCCAGCATCGTCAATAGGATTTATCTTAGGTAGTCCTAAACTATCGCCAAGTTCAAAGTCACTTTCGCCACAACCTGGTGCTATATGAACAACTCCAACACCTTCTGTTGCATCAACCAAATTCCAAGCAACAATTTTATGCTCAAACTTTTGTGGTTCTAAATAAGGAAACATCGTTTCGTAAGTTTTGCCAACAAGTGCAATTCCTTTAACTTCTTTTGAAACTGAAACAAGATCCTCACCTAAACATTTTAAAACATCTTTACAAAGTATAAGTTCATCATCATCACTTTTAACTTTACAATAACAATAAGTAAGTTCTGGATTAACTGCCAAAGCAACGTTGCTTGTTAATGTCCAAGGAGTTGTTGTCCAAACAAGCATTTTTGCACTTTCATCTTTTAGTGGTAATTTACAAAAAACTGCTTCACACTCAACATCATGATAACTATCAGTCATTTCGTGTTCACTTAAACTTGTACCACATCTTGGGCACCAGTTCATTACTCTATACTTTTTTTCAAGCAATCCCATTTCGTTGCACTTTTTTAAAAAATGCCAAATGCTTGTAATATTTTCATCACTATTTGTAAAGTATGAATTTTCCCAGTCCATCCACTGTCCAAGTCTTTTGCTTTGTTCAGTAATAACACCGCTGTATTTTTTAACACGATTCATACAAGCAATAGTAAAGTTATCAAGTCCATAGTCTTCAATATCTTTTTTGTTTTTAAAGCCAAGCTCTTTTTCAACTTCAACTTCAACCCAAAGACCTTGTGCATCAAAACCATTTTGATATTGACAACTCTCGCCCTTCATTGCATGGTATTTAATAAAAGTATCTTTTAATGTTCTTCCCCAAGCGTGATGAATACCCATACTGTTGTTTGCAGTCATAGGTCCATCTAAAAATCTATATCTTTCTCCGTTTTTGTTTTTATCAACAAGTTTTTCAAAACAATGCTCATTTTTCCAAAAATCAAGCACTTCATGTTCCATTTCAACAAAATCTAAATTAGCCTGTTCTTTTTTCATAAATCTCCCGTAATCGCTTTAAGCGTATAATAAAACTAACAATAATTATATTTGTATATAATTAAAATGTCAACTAAACTAACAATTAAAAAGTACCTATTGGTACTTTAAAACTATTTAGTTATTTTATTTATTAATCTATTTGTAAATTTATCTATTGTTTGCTTTTTAATATAGTCAATTATACTGCAACTGCAAAAAACAATTAAAACAATTAAAATTAAAAAGAAAATAAAGTAACTACTTTGATAAACACTTTTTGAATTTATTATAACATTCCAAAGCCATTTTCTAACGTATGGATTATCATGCAATAAATAAATACCAAATGTAGTAGATGCTATTGTATTGATGAATTTATTATGACCTAATTTTTTGATATTTTTAAACATATAAAACATTGAAACAGCACAAATTACAACTAATGGACTATCTACAAAAGATAAATCAATATTAAACAATATTTTTGTTAAAGGTAATAAGATGAAAGATGCAAAAAATAGTGTAATAGCAAACCATTTTTTATTAAACAAGTTAATATCATATTTCCTAATATATGACGCAATTAAATATAATACAAAAAAGAAAATAATTTTATTGTTTAAAAAGAAGAATACAACCATTAAAATTAATATGATAATAATATGTAAATTTTTACTTAATAACTTAATTAATTTATTTAAAAGTGGAGAGAAAATATATAAAATAACATATCCACTTACAAACCAATATTCTCCAGTAATAATTGGCAGAATTGCATTTAGAAGATTGTTTTTTGAAAATATTGCAGGATTAATACAAAAAGCGATAATAAAAATTATTGTTGAATATGTGAAAACTTGCGCAATTATTTTATATACTTTTTTAAGTTTAAAATTTGAATTGTATAAAAAGTAAGCACTAATTAATATAAATACATCTACACCTAATTTACCATAAGATATTGAAAATTCATAAAATACAAAATTTATACTTCTTAAAAAATTAGTTTCACCATCTAATATGGGATTATTAACCACACCAATTCCATGTAAAGCAAAATGATGCATAATAATCAATATCATGCATACAATCCTTAATAATTCAAAATTACTTTGTCTTTCATATTTCATAAACATATCTAATATTTAAAGTCAGTTAATATTTTTTAATATATTTTCTCTTTTTAATTGTTCATCTTTACTTAAAATATTATTTACAAATTTTGCATTTGAAGTTTGAAAGTTTATGTGTATGTTATCTTTGTCACTATCAAAATATATTATTTCATTTGCATTATCTTTTAATGATTGTGGCGCATCCAAAAGTATTAGTGTTAAACTACTATTAACAAAATTACGTGATAAATTAAATATATCTTTTAACTTGTTTTGAGATAATATTTTTGCAGATGTTTCATTAATATTTTGAGTAATAATTAAATCTTCTGCGTAAGCATTAATAAACTTTGTTGCATTATAAAACACAATAGCTACATCTTGATTAAATTCAAGCCTATTTATGCAGTTATTAACATAAGTAAAAACTTTTTCAAAAAATTGTTCTCTTGATTGGCTTAAACTTAGCGAACACACTTCTACATCTTGAGCTTTAAACATTATTGAGCCGACATCTTCTGGCGTATCGTCAATAGAAATTAGTAATGTTCTTATTTTATTATTTTTAGAAAAATCATTTAAAAATTGAATTGTATGCTCTATTTTTAATGCATCATTGTTATAGTTTAATATAGCTCTTGTACCTTTTGCTAGTGGATAAACTTGATTGATTGTTTCAAAATCTATATTTCCACTTAATGCAATTTTTTGATTAGGATAACAAGGAGCAATACTATCAAAAGAATTTCTTTCAAATTCTTCTGCAACATATTCATCATTAATTTTTTGTATATTTGTTGCAAGCATTACATTTTTTTCTGCAATATATCTACTATCACCTATTATATAATCGCCATCTTTAACGCCATATTGTTCTGCTAAATTGTTTAAAATGATTGTATTTTCTTTATAATAGTCAGTCATATATCCCTTAAAATATGCTATACCAAAATCATCATTATATTTTTTATAAAATCCTTTGTATAATATATTTTTATCGCTAGACTTTCCACTATCACTTAAAATACTAGCAGAAGTATAATTAAAATTTAAATTTAAAAAAGACTTATAAACTGCATCATTGCTACTCTTAAACAAATTGTTAGGCAAAACTGCATCCAAAATTATTTCTTCACTCGCTTTATGCTTTGGTGGTCTACCTTTATTAGTTTTTTTAGGAGAAGGTTGTTTGCCATTAATAATTTCGTTGATACTCAAAATAAGTTCAGTTCTCTTTTTGGTTGTTGGAGAATGAACACCTAAACTACGAGCATAGTTTCTCAAATCATAAATACCCATATTTTCAAAATCTTTATACATACAAATCTCCTCCATAACTAGTGATATTATAATATTTTTTTACATTTTTTGCAAATTTATATATTATTTTGTAAAAAAATATAATATTTTACATAATTATATACGAGTATTCTTCGCAAGTAAAGTGTTTTTACGAGAAATTTTCGTATAATATTAATATGACAATAGGTAGATGTATTAAAGATTTAAAACAAGAAAACAAATTATCTCAGCAATAAGTTGCCGAGAAATTGTTTGTTAGTCAGGATACTATATCTTTATTGGAAAGAGATAAAAGTACACCAAATGCCAAAGCAATTATTGCATTGTGTAAAATTTTTAATTTATCTGCTAACTATTTGCTTTGTATTAAAAAATAACGTTATAAACAATTTAAAATGTTAAAGCAAATAATTTCAAACTAATAAAAATAAGTATATCACTTAGATTGATATACTTTTTAAGTAGTTAACCAAGACAAAAAATTATTTTAGTTTTATAAAGCGAATATTTTAATATCTATTGTGTTTGATTTATTATTGTAATAAGTTACCTGCTGTTGTATTCACAACTCTTAATGTGTCTATTTCTTGTCCTGTTTTGCCAGAAATATAAACATAGTACGTGTAATTATTATATGTGCATTTGTATTCATAACATAACTGTTCTTTTCCATACTCTTGTGGTATGATACATTTTTTTATTGACAATATGTTAAGTTCTGCACTAACCATTTTTCGTGCATCTTGTTCATTTACTTTAAAATTAAAATCATCTCTTTCATCATGATTGTAAGCATAACTCGTGGCTTCCCAACCTATAATTGAGCCCGTATCTAGTGTAACTTTTGCTTTAATCATGTCAGGATATATCATCACATTATTTATAATTGGCACCAAATTAACATAAGCTACACCACTAAGTACTGTACCCCAAACACTTTTCATATCATTTAAACCCATGTTTTCAGCAAACATCTCTGCTTCTCTTTCCGCATCGCTTAATTTTAAAACATCTAACCCTTGGGTGCCGTAACTAGAAACATTCAAAAGCAACCCACCTTTTTTTGTAACATTAACATAATATGTTCTATGTTTTGTTTCAAATGTTAAGTTGTAAGAAGTAAAAGTTCCTTCAGTCATTCCAGTTACTTCAAGATTTTGAATATTATATTCTTTAAAAGCTTTACTTACTATATTTTTTGCATCATCTTCACCTATTTCATTATTAGAGAGGCCTTTAACTGCTTTGTTTTTTATACTGTCAGAAAAAGGTCCATCGTAAATTAATGTTGGAAACTCCACACCTTGTGCAGAAGTATTTGTAAACATTTTTTCAAAACTCGTTGAAGTATCATTAAAATTTGCATCATTCAAAATATTAAAACTACCGTCTTGATTGTTTGCATAATCATTAATAACGCCTTGAACATAAACACACCAATTATATAATTCATTAACCGAGTTAGTATCAGCTTCACTCATATTTTGACCAGATTTTAATTTTTGAGATAAGTAATAACTAAACCCACCAAGTTGATTAATAAACTTTGTTGTTTCCACAATGCTTTGATGGTTAACAGGAAGATTGCTTAAATTTGTACCGCACAATGTGCAAAGCTGATTTATATTTTGATATAATTGTTGCTTTTTTTCATTATCTACACTAACCAACGCGTTACTCATGGTTATCTCTATACTATTGACATTAGTTATTAACTCGCTAAAAG
>CAMOCI010000030.1 GCA_946610635.1 uncultured Clostridia bacterium
ATAAGTCCTAATGCTGGTACTTGTATTGCAAAGAAATTTAATACAAGTGATATGAAGAATATCATTGTTGAAATTGATACTGCTGCAATATTTGATTTGAATACAGTTGAAATAAAGATTGAAAGCATTGCATAAAATGCAACTTCAACAAACATAAAAATCATTGCGAGCAAATAGAGTAGAATAGGATTTATAATAAATGCACTTGAAGAATTAAATACCGCGATAATGTTTGTAAAGTTAAATCCATAGGTTACGCCACCAACAACAAGTGATGCTAAACTAGATACTGCAATCAAAATTGCACCGATAGCAAGAGTTGCCCAAATTTTTGCTGAAAGTAGTTTTCTTCTTGAATATGGTCTTATAGCAAGTAATTTTAATGTGCCTGCACTTTGTTCTCCCGCAATAGTACTACCTGCCAAAACAACTATATAAATTGTTATAAAGAATGTACATAATCTCAATGCAAAGTAAGAGTAGTCAAAGCCATTAATTTTATCATTTGATGGTTGAACTACACTAAATGGATCTGCATATTGATATGCATAAGTTTGTGTGTTAAAGAAATACTTGTATCTTGCGACTTTTTCACCTAATTCATAAAAATTTGTTCTTTCAAATGTTTTAAAATTAGTTATGTTCATTGTTGCATATTTTGTTAAACCATTAATTTTTATACCTTCTTCAACTATTTTTAAACAATATAAAGAAGTTTCATAATATTGTTGAATATAATTTACAATCTCTTCAATATCTTTTTTGTCAGATGTTTCTGTTTCTGAACTATGTGCTTCATAACAAGTTTGTATGCTAACTTCAATATCTAACATTCTTTTTTGAGCAATTACAATAGGGCTATTTTCATTCTCAACAGTTTCGCCTTCAACAACCTTTGTTTCACTTAAATTTGCAAGCAAACTCTCATCTGGCTTAAATGGCAAAAGTTGATTTAAGTCATTGTTAATTACTTTTGAAAATTCGTAATTATCAAGTTCTGTTATAATATATTCGTCTGGGTCAGTTTTTTCATCAGCCATTGAAAATATATCATTTATTTTTTTAAAATGCTCATACTGAATTTTTGTATCTAAATCATTGGTAACTAAAAATACTGTTGCTGAACCTGATGCTGAACCTGACGCATAAGCTCTATATTCTGTTTCAAAGTTATCAATAGCAGTTTTTAATTCTAATCTTTTATTTTCAAGATCAGTTCTTGATGTTGTAGGATTAATTCTCCAATATTCATACAAACTTCTGTAGTCATCAGATCCAGAATCATCATACAATTTTTCTATTGCATTCCACCTGTTTTTTAAATCTTGAATAGCATCACTTGCATCTAGATAATTTTGCAAATAATTTTTTGTACTTTGAATATTTAAATCCGCTGTTGATTTAATAAAAAGTGAAGCTTTGTCAGATGTATCATCTGGTAGCCCAGAATTTCCGGTTTTAAACTTGTTATAGTAATTTGAAACAGTTGGATAATTCGCATAATTTCTATAATAATTTGATTTTGTATCTGGGTTATAAATAAATGTAGAAACAGCAAGCATCAAGATAATTAAACCAGTAACTACAAAGATGCTTGGTTTTAAAAATATCTTTTTTAATTCTGCTTTAAATAATCTAAACATCCTTGCCTCCTAATTAATTTTACCTTTATTATTTCTTTTTTCTAACATTTCTGTAAACACTTCTTCAAGTGTTTTTGTTATGGTGTTAACTCCGTATATAGATATACCTTCTTTCATTAACATAGTTGTAACTTCTGGTATTTTGCTATCTTCCATGTTAAACATAATAGTTTTACCAGCCAAACTTACAGGAACCCTGTATTTTAGTATTACAAGTTTGCCAGCATAGTTAGGGTAGTCAACTTTAATGCAAACTTTTTGACCTTCTTGAAGACCTCTTTTAATTTGCTCTATAGTTTTAACTTCGATAATTTTTCCCGCATCAATAATCGCTACTGTATCACAAAGTTGTTCCATTTCTGAAAGTATGTGGCTAGAAACCAAAATTGAAATATGTTTTTTTCTTGCAAGTCCTATCAAAAACTTTCTCATATCTCTAATTCCATTTGGGTCAAGTCCATTTGTAGGCTCGTCCAAAATTAAAATTTTTGGGTCGTGAAGCAATGCTTGTGCAATTCCAACTCTTTGTTTCATACCAAGAGAGTAGTTTTTAACCCTATCATTGATGCGTTTTTCCATACCAACAAGTTTAACAACAGAATCAATTTTTTCTCTTGTTATATCAGGATATAAACTAGCATAAAATTTCAAATTTTCCATACCAGTCATATACGAGTACAAATCTGGGTTTTCAATAATACCACCAAGTTTGGCAATAGATTTTTCAAAATGTTTTTTTAGTGAAATTCCGTCAATAAAAACATCACCACTTGTTGGAGTAGCAAGACCTGTAATCATTTTTATAATTGTTGTTTTTCCTGCACCATTAGGACCAATAAGGCCAAAGATTTCACCTTCAATTATTTCAAATGAAACATCATCAACGGCAGCTCTGTCGCCATACATTTTAGTTAAATGGTCAACTTCTAATACAAATTTAGCCAAAATTTACCTCCATTTTATATGATTTTAACATAATTAATTTACTTTGTAAATTGTTTAGTTATAAAAACTAGAAAACTTACTTAAAAATTTTTTTAGCGGATAATTAATAAGTAAAACTAATGCATAGAATATAGGTAAAACAAAACTTGCTGTGTATCCAGCTATATTTTCAAAATTCATACCAGCAAGCAGATTAACTGCTATTGATAAAATTATCATAACTATTGCTATAAATGCTATATACATAGTTTCTGGTTTTTTTAACTTTTGAACTTTTTTATTTTTGTTTAAATGATATTTAAAGAAATTTACAAAAAGTGTTCCAAAACAAATCAAATAACTTAAAATATAAATAAACATCTGAAATCCTGATAGTTGTCCTTTAATAGAAGTAAAAATTAGACATAGAGTAGTAATTATACATATCAAAATACTCAAAATAAAACTATTTGTTAGGTTTAATTTGTTTATAGATAAAAACTTTGATGCAGTTGCACTTGCGTTATTTTTTCTAAAATATCTAACTTCATAGTCAGGAACTTCAAATCTATTGTAAGCATTTGCATATTTTTTATCAAATGCTAAATTACTAATTCTTGCGCTTTGATAGTCATAATATGTTTGTTTTTCTGGTTTTACTTCATCAATCTTTTGATATGAATCATACTTTTCAAAAGGATTATTTTTTTGCTTTTGATCATCAAAACCATTAGCTTCATTAAAAGGAGTTTGGTCATATTTTTCAAAGTTACTTGATGCATAAAATGTTTCATCTTTTTTTATACTTGTATCAAACATTAATGTTCTATTAATGTCTTTTATTGCATCATCATTTCTAGGCAATTCCTTGCTTACAACTTCGTTATTAGATGCTTGTTTTTGCTCTGTAATAATGTTATTATCAAAATTTTCTTCTATTTTATCGTTGTTTTCTAAAATATTTTGACTATCGTTTGTATTATTGTAAACAAATTCATCATCTAATTCGATATTATTATCTAAATTTGTTTGTGGCGAAATCAAATCTCCGAAAATATTTTTGTAATCAACAAAACTATTTTCTTTTATTTTTTCTGATTTTTCATTTTCTTGTTTAAATTTATTATCTGATTCTACATTTGGTAATTTATTATCTTGATTTGTAAATTCTATATTTTCTTCTATTTCATCTTTTTTAACTTCACTATTGTTTTTATTAACATCATCTAATTGATTAATACTAGGGAAATCTTCACTTTTTTTTGCTTCGTTGTTTAATTCTTCTTGCCCTTTAATATCTTTTTTGATAGAATCGTCTAAATATGTATCATAATTTATGTTATTATCTTGATATTCGGCAAAAATATCACTTTCATTTTTTTCAATTATAACTTCTTCTTCTCCACTTTTTTTTATTACAACTTCTTCATTGGTTAAAGTAGGGTTGAGTGAATCCGCAATTTCTTTATTATCTTCTTTTTCTTCGTTATTACCTTCAAAAATAAGTTCAATATTTTCATCATCTAATTCATCATTGTTTTCTAACAATTTTTCATTAATTTGAAAGTCATTTTTAGATTCAATTTTATTTTCTAGTTCTTCATTAATCTTTTTGTTTTTATCATTATCAAAAATTATCATTTCTTCATCATGAGAGTCTATTTTGCTATTAACTTCATTATCATTGATTGTTTTTAAATTATCTTCTATTTCACTAAAATCATTGCTATTTTTAGTATCTTCGTTCATTTCTTCACTAGGTATATCTTGTCCACTTTTAGCTAAATTTTCTTTAAAGGTTTGAGAATTATTAAAAAATGAGAATAAATCTAATTGTTTGTTTTGTTCTTGTGTTTCAAATTTGGTATCATCATTATCAAAAACATCATCTTTAATATTTTCTATATTTTCAATATTTTCAACAGTATCAACAGTATCAGTTTCATAATTATATTCAGGTTCTTTAATATCTATTTTATTTGATTCTTCATTTTTACTAACTGTATTAAACATAGAAAAAAGATCGCCAGCTGAATAATCAACTGTTTCTTGCTTTTTATAATCATTATTTTCTTCAAAATTTTCGTTTACATTAAAAGTTTTATCTTCAAATTCTTGTTGATTTTGATTGTTTTCTGTTTGCTTTGTAAGATATTCTGTATTAGTTAAAATTTCATCTATATACTTTTGTGTTTGTTCGTTTAATGAATTTGAGGATCTTATATAATCAATATCACTTTCTGCTGATTTGATTGTTTTTTCATACTCTGATTTTTCAAACAGAGTGTCAACAATGTCATCTCTTGCATCTTGCCAGTTAAAATCCGAACCTTCAATTCTGCTTTTGCCAGATTCAGTTAAAGAGTAATAGTGGCGTCTTCCACCAAGCGCACTATCTTTCCAGTAACTTTTAACATCACCTTGTGCTTCTAGTCTTTTTAAACCACTATAAAGGCTTGGTTGCTTTAATATATAAGCGCCGTTAGTTTTATCTTCAACTTCTTTGCAAATTTCATAGCCATATTTATCGCCACTTTGCAAAGCTTTTAAAATAATGTTATATACAGAACCTCTGCCAGAACCTATACTTTTTTTCATTAGTATTTTATCTCCGTTTGTTCAATCAAGAAAAGAACACTTTTTTGTACTTTTCAATTATATTTTATTATATATAAAATATTTTGTCAATGAAAATACTATGCAAAGTATTATGCAAATAACAAATAATGGATATGTGAATAAAAATTTAGTTTTAATAAAAAATATTAAATAAGCAATTTAAATTTTGCAAAATATGACAAAAATAATTAGACTTGCACTATAATATTTGATATAATATGCAACATGATTGAACCAAAAGAAATAATAAGAACTAATCGAAAAAGCTTATCTTTAACTATAAATGAGCAGGGTGAACTAATTGTACATGCACCAAAATATATGCCGATGTATGAAATTTTGAATTTTATAGAAAAGAAAGAAGATTGGATTACAAAAAAAAGTGAAAGTATAAAATCACTTTTAACCAAAAATAAAAACATATTAGAGTACAACGAAATATTTTTTTTAGGGAAAAGATATAAAGTTGTAGAAACAAAAGGTATTGATGAACCTTATATTACAAAAGAAAGTATTTTAATTGATGTTTGCAAAACAAAAACAAAAAAACAAAAAATTTTAAGAGATTGGTATATTCAAAACATTGATAATATACTAATGCCAAGAGTTCAACAGCTGATTGAATTTATGAAACAAAAGACAAAAAGTATTAAAATTATTAACAGCAAAGCAAAGTGGGGCATGTGTGATAATAAAAAGAATCTTTATTATAACTGGAAACTTTTAATGTTAAGCCCAGAAATCATAGATTATGTTATTATTCATGAAATTGCACATTTAATAGAACTAAACCATTCTAAAAAATTTTGGCAAATTGTTGGAGCAGTATTGCCAAATTATAAACATTATAAGGAAGTTACAAATAAATGTGGTTTTTTAATCAAATTGTATTAATATAAATGGAGATAATGTCTCCATTTTTTTGTTATTTTGACTCATTTAATAGTACAACTAAACTTTTATATTTTAGGTCAATTTATTAAAGAGTAGTGCGAATTTACTGACAATTTTATATTTAATCTTTTCGTAAAACGCGGCTTTTACGAAAAGATAGTGTTATTTTAATACACATAACTGCATTTTATTAAAACAATATAAATCTTTTACGAATACTATTTAATTTTAATCCAATTATTTTTAAATAATTTTACAATAAAATTAATTTAATCATACTTATCATTTAACTACAAAATTTTAATGTGATTTTATTGCATAGTATCAATTTTCATTAATAATTTGATTTAATTATTAGAATCTTTATCAATATTTTTATTAATTTTGGTAACTTTAATATCTTCGTTATCTACGTCGGTATCATTTTGCATAGTATTATCATTTTCAATCTTATTATCTGCATTTTTTAATGCGTCTGCAATCATTATATCAGTGTTTTTATATAAATACTCTAACTTTTTTATAAAACTTTTAAATTGCTTTGCATTATAAAAACTATAATCTATAAACATAGGTTCAGTATGCATGCCTGGTATAAAAATATCTTCAATATCACAGTTTTTAAGGTAATTAATTATATTTTTAAAGATTTCGCAAAAATCTTTTGAGTTATAGAATTTATTTGGTATATTATATAAAATATTTTCTACAAATAATGTTTTATTACTCAAATAAACATTAGATTTTTTATTTAAAACAAGTTCTAATTCCAACATTTTTAAAAGTTTGCATAATAGTAAGTAATTACCATTTGTTTCCAGATTTTTTTGTTGAATTTGTCTTAAAATTTCTACAGGATTTTCTTTTATCTTATACCCTAACTTTGTTAGTTCTATATTACCATCTTGTTTAATGTCATATCCAACAAAAATATTTATCGTTATACTATTTTCTTCATTTAAATTAAACTTTACAAAAACTACATTATTTTTATAATAAACCTTATCACTTTCATCTAAATACTTTTGCAATTCTCGCATTATCACACTTGCAACATCTATCGCCGTCATCTGTTTGCTTGCGCTATCTGCAACTATGTTTGAATAAATATCTTTTGCTGATTTTCTTTTCTTTTTTAATGCTTGCAATTTTTGTTGCCTTTCTTTTTCAAGTATTTCGTTACTTGCTGGTATTACTACATAAAATTCCATTGGCTCTAAAAATTGATAGTTATTTTTTAGTGCAAAAGCGCCAAATGGCAAAACTTTTACATTTTGCTGTTTTAAATAATTACTTGCAATTTCGTTTAATGCTCTATTTATCTCTTCAAAACAATTATCTGCAATTTTTGTGCATTGTTCATCATAAAACTTCATTACATCAAACAAAAAATCTATATTTTCTTGATTAATCAAACTATCACCTCTAATTAATGTTATAATTTAATTTTATATTTATTTCAAATTATTTTCAACTTTGTTACAAATAAAAACATTTGCA
>CAMOCI010000031.1 GCA_946610635.1 uncultured Clostridia bacterium
GCAAAAAGAAAGAAAAGCAATTTTGCAAGAACTTTACATGTGCTTAGATAATGAAGGTGTCACTTCTATTGAGTCTAATCGTAGTAAAAAACCTATTCATAAAGTTTTAGGCAGTCCAAAAACATTAAACAAAATTACTGCAAAAGATTTAACAGATTACGCTGAAAAAAGATTTGTTTCAAATAATATGGTTATAAGTGTTGTTAGCAGTTTGCCTTATGATGAAGTTAAACGTGTTGTAGAAGATAATTTTATAAACAAATTTCCTAGTGACAAAAGGAAAAAATTAAGTTTAAAAGTTGAAACTTACCCTTTAAATAATGATTTAAAAAAAATAGATATGCCTTATGCTAATTCTTTTACAATACAATTTTTGTTTAAGGGTGTAGATGATGTAGAAAAAAATGACTTAATGTTTAGATTTGAAGATTGGTATTTTAATGATTTTGCAGGCAAACTTTATGAAAAATTAAGACTTGATAATCAACTTGTTTACACATCTTCATTTGTTAGTGTTCCTGTTTCTAACAGCAATTTAAAAGCTTTTGTTGTTAAAACATCTCCAGAAAATGCAAATAGATGCATAGAAGTTTTAACTGATATTTTACGTGAAACAATAAAAGAAGGCGTTAGCAAAGAAGATTTTGAAATTTTTAAACAAACAATGCTAGAAGAAAGGGCAAGAAAAACTAATATAAAGACTTACGATAGCGATAAATTATTCTTTGACTACGTTTATGGTAAAAAACCATTTGTTAGAGACTTTTTCAACAAACTTATGGCTTTAAAAAGAGAAGAAGTCAATGCTTATTTAAAAAAGATTTATGGTAAATCAAATCTTTCAGTATTATATAAAGGTGACATTATAAAAGCTCAAAATATCAAGGTGTATGAGCAAAATGGTTTATTATTACCTATTGACCAAACATATCCTATAAGTGTTGTTAGTGATGAACAACTTGCAAAAGATTATTTAAATGTTCACCCACTATATACTCTTAATGATATTTTTGCACTGTTTAAATACTGGGACGAATTACAAATTAATAAAATGAAAAATGATATTAATGAAGCGTATATGTCAAAGCATAAAATAATAAATAAAAAACATTTTAAAATACCAAAAATATCATTAAACCAAGTCAAAGATGCACTTATAAAAACGATATATAATACTGATGAATATAAACATAATGATGATAAACAAGAAAATAAAGAACAAAATTTAGAGTTAAAGAAAAATTAATTTAAAAAAGGCAGATAATTTATTTATCTGCTTTTTGTATTAAAACCATTATATAATTTTATTAAAAAACTACTAAATTCTTTGTTAATTTTTAAAGAGTGAAAAAATATAAATTATTTTTTTAATGTTATTATCTTCTTAAAATATCAAGTGGCTGCAAATGGTAGTCGCAGTTTATATAAAGTTTTGCTTGCACTTGGTCAGCTACTGCAACGCTATTACCATTTTCATCCAAAATGTTTGTAATAGTTATTGCTTTGCAAAATGTGTTGGTTGGAGAAATAACTTCTAATGTATCACCAATTTTAAATTTGTTTCTCATTTCTACAAGCACTTTGCCATTTTTAGCATATTCTAATACCAAAGCAACAAATTCACTTTCTTGCACAGCTTGGCTACTTTCCAAATATTCTTTATCTTCACTGCCAAAATAAAAACCTGTTGTATATTTTCTGTGGCTTGTTTTTTCAAGTTCTTCCAAAAGCTCTTTAGGGCAAACGTAGTCCTTGCCTTCTTTTTTGCTTTCCTGTAAAACATCAAAAGCTCTTTTGTATGCATTTACAACTGTTGCAACGTAGTAAGCACTTTTCATTCTGCCTTCAATCTTAAAACTCGTAACTCCAGCATCGGCAAGTTTGTTTAGGTGTTCAATCATGTTTAAGTCTTTACTATTTAAAATATATGTTCCACGTTCATCTTCCAAAATTTCAAATTTTTCTTCTGTCCTATCTTTTCTGGATATTGCATAGTCCCATCTGCAAGCTTGTACACATTCTCCATGATTTGCATCTCTGCCACAAAAGTAGTTAGAAAGTAGGCATCTACCGCTATAACTAATACACATAGCACCATGTACAAAACATTCAAGTTCAACTTCTTTTGGTATATAATCTCTAATTTCTTTAATTTCTTCTAAACTAAGTTCTCTTGCAAGTATAAGCCTTGTGGCACCCATATCAGCAAATTGTTTTGCAGTGTATTTGTTTGTAATGCTTGCTTGCGTGCTTACGTGTATTGGCATATTTGGTGCTACTTTTTTAATAATGCTCATAATACCAATATCTGCAACAATCAAAGCATCAACATGTATGCTATCTAAAAACTTAATGTAGTCGGGTAAAAGAGGAAAATCTTTGTTGTGAGCAATAATGTTAATTGTTATATAACATTTTTTACCCAAACTATGTGCGTAATTAACCGCAGTTTTTAGTTCTTCATCATTAAAATTTTGTGCAAAAGCTCTAAGTCCAAAACTTGTGCCTGCAAAATAACATGCATCAGCACCATAGTTAAAGGCTACTTTTAATTTTTCCATACTGCCAGCAGGTGCTAGCAATTCAATATTATATTTTTTCATAATGCACATTGTATCATATTTTGACTAACTTTGCAATGATAAATTATTTAATTATATCAATAAAAAAAACTAAGTTTAGGCAAACTTAGTTTAGTTTTATTTAAAAATAATAGCTATTAATCAAAAATTTCCAACTCTAACAATATCTAGTTTGGCATTTGTTACGCTAAATGTTGTTGTACCAGTGTTAATAACATTAATGTTTGCACTCGGGGATATAACTTTAAATATTATGGTAGAGAACAATATTTGTGGACCATTGGTAGTTATTAATTGTGACATTTCACTTTGTGGAATAGCCACACCATTTAAGGCTATTGCAAAATTTGCAATTATATCTTGTGTGGCTGTTGCAGTTGCTGTAAAAGTTATTTTGTACACACCTGGTGCAACAATATCAACACCCAAGCCGTCAATTCTAGGAGAAAAAGAAACACCTGTATTATATGTAGTTTCATTAAAGGTTGTTTCAGTGTCAGGCTCTAATAATTGCGATAAACTATAATTTACCTGCACTGCACTTGATATAAAATTGTTTTGGTTAAAAACTCTAACTTCTGGCCTAGTATTTCGCCTAGAACAGCATCTTCTACAACATGCCATAATTCACCTCTGTATTGTATATGATAAAAAGTTAAGTTTTGTTACTATGATGTACAGTTTTTATAATAGATTTGATTGTAAATTACTAATTTAAATTACAAATATTTGTTTAACTTTAAAAAATTTGCTAAAAATCAATATATGAAAAACTTTAATAAATATTTAAATAGCAATACAAGTAAAAACGCAATCAAATTTTTTATGGCAGTTTTATTGATTTTTTGCAGTGTTTTTACTCTTTCTGGCTGTTCAAGAAATGTGGTGGGCTATCATGTAAAATCACTACCAAAAAAAGTTGTTTATCAAATAGGAGAAACAGTCAGTTATGATGGACTTGTTATAGAAGCAATTAATAATGATGAAACATATAGCAAATGCCGAATAAACAATTCAAATATTAGCTCTGTTGATACAACAACAGCTGGTGTAAAAAAAGTTGTTGTAGAAAAAAATAAAATGAGTATATCTTTTAATATTTACGTTGCAAATATTGTGGTAAATGATAGTGATGATTTAAAACAAACGTTGCAAGCTGCTAGTGATGGCGATATAGTTTATTTACGTGCAGGCAATTATGCACCAAAAACACAGCAAGACCAAACATATAATAATGTAATAATCAACAAAAGTTTATCATTAATTGGTGATGGTGCAGATAAAACAAAATTTTTTGGTAACTTTATAGTTGGCGCAAATTATGATGGCAGTGTTTTTACAAAAATTGATAATTTTGAAGATGTTACTTTTTATGGCATAGGTTTTGAACTTTCTTATGAGTTAAAAGATAATTATATTAATTATTTTGGACCATATAATAAAACAGACACAAATGGCGCAATAAGATGTTTTGATACACAAAATTTAAATATTAATAATTGCACTTTTAAAGGCTATGGTTATGGAATTTTGGCAGACAATTCAAATGGACTAATTGTTACAAATTGCATGTTTAACAATATTCAAAAATCTGCAATCAAAACATTAACAGATACTCAAAATTGCACAATTTTTAAAAATATATTTAGAGATATAGCATCAAATGTAGTTTCTTTTGATGGCGAAATTCAAAGCATAACAGGTGCAATTCAATTAAATTTTACAAACAAAGGTCACAAAGGCGTTTTGATATGTAAAAATTTATTTAATAAAATTGCACTTCATAATGATAACTTAATTTTTTATGACGAGCCTTCAAAAACGGCATCTCAAACCTATACTAATGGTATATTTAGCGGCAATTACCTAAACAATTATTACGTTATTGCTTTAATAAGTTCAAATCTTGATGACCTAGAAGTTACAGGAGTAGTTTTAAGTTCAAATAATTATAGTGCCAATCCACAAATAATTTTTACTGGAACAAAGGGTAAAAATACAATAAACACAAACGGAATTATTATTTTAGATTAATCTCAATAATAACATTAATTAAAAGATGCACATATGTGCATCTTTTTTATACAATTAAAATTGGTGGTCTACAATTATATTGTTTAATTTTATCTTATTAATAAACAGTAACATTTTTTAACTTTTTAAAACTTTTGTAAAATTAAAAAAAATGTATTACCAAAATTTTAAAAAATATACTTAAAAAATTTTTAAAAAATTGTTAAAATCATTCAACATTTTTAAATTTTTATCGTATAATAAATATGTATCTAACAAATGCTAAAATTATAATAACATTAATTTTAGAAAATTGTTTGTTTAACAAACACAGGAGGTGCAAATGAAATCTACGATAGAAAGGTTACAAAAGCTTAGAGATTTTGCAATACTAACAAAAAATCCTTTGCAGTTTAATTTAACTTCGCTAATTATAGATTTAGAGTATGGCACTCTGGAAGAGAAAGATGAAATAATTAAAGATAATACAGAGGAGTTAACACTTTAAAAGTGGCGGAAACTCAAATTATTAAGGGAGTTGTGCTCTCTTCTTGTGATTATAAAGAAAAGGACAAGCTTGTTGAAATTTTCAGTTTGGAACTTGGCAAAATAACAGCAGTTATAAAAAGTTGTAAAGCACCAAATGCAAAACTTAAATTTGCTTTTCAGTCGTTTTGCTTTGCGGAGTTTTCTGTTATAAAAAATGGAAAATTTTACCAAATAATTGATGCAAAGCAAATTGATAGCTTTTTTGATTTGACGCTTGACCTTAGTACATATTATCTTTCTTCTCTTGTTTTAGAACTCACATCAATTAGTATTGATTTAGAGGAACAAAACCCACAATTATTTTTACTTTTGTTAAACACATTAAAACATATTTGTTATGATAACATGCCAGTACACCTTGTAACAGCAAAATTTTGCCAAGATATTTTAACAATGCTTGGCTACAAAGTTGATTACAGTAAATGCGTAAGTTGTGGTACGCAGTATCTAGGTAAAATATTTTTAAACTTAGATACTGGTGCTTTTGTTTGTAATAATTGCGAAACAGAAACCAGTTTGCAAATATCAGTGCAAGCGTTTTCACTTTTAAAAATTATCAATCAAACAAGTTATGATAGACTTGGCACAATAAAAATTGCAGATTCTGTTGCACGAGAAGCAATTTTGGTGGTTTGTAAAAATATAGAGTATAGGCTTTTAAAGGTTGTACGTAGTGCAAAATTTATTTAGTGTGTTAATAAGTTTGTTTTTGTAAATAATTATGATACAACTTATTTATACAACAGGAAAAACAAAAATCTGTTTTTCTGTATTTTTTGTGTTGTACACAAAGAGATTTTAACAGAGGAGAATAAGATGGAAAAAAAGTATGTTTATTTGTTTAGCGAAGGTAATGCTAATATGAGAGAACTTCTCGGCGGAAAAGGTGCTAATCTTGCAGAAATGACAAACATTGGTTTGCCAGTTCCACAAGGCTTTACTATTTCTACCGAAGCCTGCACACAGTACTATGAAGATGGCAGACAAATCAACGCTGGTATTCAAGCACAAATTATGGAGTATATTGAAAAGCTTGAAAAAATCACTGGCAAAAAGTTTGGAGATAAAGAAAATCCACTTTTGGTATCGGTACGTTCTGGTGCAAGAGCAAGTATGCCAGGTATGATGGACACAATTTTAAACTTGGGTTTAAATGAAGAAGTTGTTGAAGTTTTGGCAAAAAAATCAAATAATCCAAGATGGGCTTATGATTGCTATCGCAGATTTATCCAAATGTTTAGCGACGTTGTTATGGAAGTGTCAAAAAAAGAGTTTGAAGTTTTAATTGACAAAAAGAAGGAAGAAAAAGGCGTTACCTATGACGTTGAATTAACAGCAGAAGATTTAAAAGATTTGGCTGAACAATTTAAAGCAAAATATAAAGATGCTTTGGGTAAAGACTTCCCAAGTGACCCAAAAGAACAATTATTTGAAGCTATTAAAGCTGTATTTAGGTCATGGGATAACCCAAGAGCAAATATTTATCGTATGGACCATGATATTCCATACAGTTGGGGTACAGCTGTAAACGTTCAAATGATGGCATTTGGTAACATGGGTGATGATTGTGGTACAGGTGTTGCATTTACTCGTAACCCTGCAACAGGAGAAAAAGGACTTATGGGTGAGTTCTTGATGAACGCACAAGGTGAAGACGTTGTTGCTGGTGTTAGAACTCCAATGCCTATATCAAAAATGGCAGAAGTTTTGCCAGAAGTTTATAATCAATTTTTAGAAGTTTGTAAGACACTAGAAAATCATTATCACGACATGCAAGATATGGAGTTTACTATTGAAAAAGGTAAACTTTATATGCTTCAAACCAGAAATGGTAAAAGAACAGCAGCCGCTGCTATTAGGATTGCTTGTGATTTAATTGATGAAGGTATGATTACAGAGCAAGAAGCATTGATGCAAATTGATGCAAAAAGTTTAGATATGTTACTTCATCCAACATTTGATGCAAAAGCACTTGCCGACGCAGATAAAAACAATGTTGTTGGTAAAGGTATTGCTGCATCTCCAGGCGCAGCAGCAGGTACTGTTGTATTTACACCAGAA
>CAMOCI010000032.1 GCA_946610635.1 uncultured Clostridia bacterium
GGCATGGTGGAGGCACCTCTCGGATTCGAACCGGGGATCAAGGTGTTGCAGACCGCTGCCTTACCACTTGGCTAAGGTGCCATAACGAGATATAAGATACCAAATTTTTTAAGGTTTGTCAAGTTTATTATAACATTTTTATATGATTTTTTTAAAAAAAATGTGATTGTGTATTTTTATGACAATTTTGCTAATAAAATGATTAACATATTTGTTTATTATTGTCTATATAATATGGGTGTTGCTTTAAATATGTTTATATATTTTAAATTATTGTATTTTATATAGCTATCAAACTTTTTATTCTAAAGCAAACTAGCATATTTTGCCTTTTTATGCACAAGCTATACTTGTTGGAGGTAATATGAAAAGAAAAATTTTATCCTTTATTCTGGTTTTATGTTTATTAATTCCTTGTAGTTTCATGTTTTCAGGTTGCGCCGAAAATATGCCGACAACCAAGGTTAATACAGAAAATATTAATTCAATAATAAATAGTGAGCAAATTGAAGGCAAAGAATGGACATCACAAAAATTTTTAATGGAAAGTGGCGATTACGATAAAATTACTTTAACAAAAACAAACACTAAAAGTGGTGGCGAGGGTACATCAACCAGCCCATATATCTTTAACAAAAGTTTAACAGATATTCATTTTGTTGGCGATGATGCTAGGCAAACAAAAGTTCAGGGCTTTGATATAAACAATGGATATGCGGTTAAATATGTTAATCAAAACGGAAGTGGTGGAGTTGATTATTACGAGTACAAAACATACGATATTGGTACTCTAAAATTTCAAGATTTGACATTTGTTGATAACATAAATATTACAAGTGTTTACAAAGAAAACTATTCACAAAATCCATCAGTAAAAATTAATAATATTATTTTTGAAAATGTTACTTTTGATTTGCAAAATAACACAACAGCAAATAATGGTGCTTTTCACTTAATTAGCGAAAATTCAGGTATAAAAAATTTAATTTTTAACAATTGTAAGTTTTTAAATTGCAGGCATGGCACAACATTTAATGGAGTTGCCGTTGATTGCAGAACAACAGATAATATCAATATAACGATAAATAATTGTGAGTTTGATAAAATAGGCTATAATGCAATTCAACTTGCTGGCTCAAATAGTAGTTTTACAGGCAATATTAACATAACAAATAACAAAATTAATGACACAGGTGATAGAGCATTAAGATTTAGTAAAATTGGTCAAGGCGCTATGGTTAAGATAAATGATAATATTATGACAAATGCAAGTAGAACAAACGGAGAACTTTGTGCTGCAACTGTTGAAGATAAAGCAAATGTTACTATATCACATAACTATTGGGGTGCAAAAAATAGTGCAGAAGCAGTTAAAGGCATGGTTAATGGAGAAAATGTTATAGAAGACACAAATCCAAGACAATCAGTAAATTAAAGTTTATAAAAATTTAGGCATATATGTTAAGTGAACCTAAAAAGTTTATTTTAAATATTTATGCCTATTTTTTTAATTTTTGTTATTTTGTTGAATTTTGTCATTTTAAGTGATATAATAAAAATGTTAATAGGAGAGATATTATGTGGGAATGGATTACAAATCATTTGGCATTTAGTATTTTGATGCTTGTTGCAGTTTTGCTTGTTATCTTTTTTATTGTTGTTATATGCTTGCAAGGCAAAAAAGATAAAAAGATTAAAGAAGAAAATGAAGACGAATACAGACGCATAAACAATATGCCAAAAAAAATTAGAGTTCAAGAAAAAGTTGAAGAAACTGAAAAAGAAAATACAGAACCAGTGCAAAAAAGTGATAAAAAAGATGCAAAGCTACAAAAAGTTGAGACTAAAAAAGCAGAGCCAAAACAAGAGAGTAAAAAAGTAGAAGAAAAGCAAAAAATTGAAAAACCTAAAAAAGTTGAGCGTAAAAAAGACGAAACCAAAGAAAAGGAGAACAAACCTGTGAAGAAAGAAGAAGAGAAAAAAGTAAAAGAAAGTGAAACTTATCGTGTAGTTTACGATAAAGAACAAAAAAATTGGATTGTTAAAATTGATGGTGGAGAGCGCGCCAGCAGACGTTGTGATACAAAGGAAGAAGCACTTAAAGTAGCAAAAGATTTGGCAAAGAAAAAAGATGCTGACCTTAGCGTTCATAAAAAGAACGGAAAGTTTCAAAAACAATAATGAAATGTAGATTTTATAATTAAAAGCAATTTCAAAAATTGCTTTTTTTTTGTATAGTAATAAGGTAAATCCAATTTTGGTGTTATGTTTGATAGATTAATATTATATTTATTTTAAGTATAAATAGCATTTAGCATAAAAGAATATATCAACTCAAATTATATGTTACATTTATGATTGTTTAAATTACTTAAAAATTTCACTATCACCTTACAAATTTTGTCGAAACAAAAAAACATTGAGTAAACAAATTTTATATGCATAAAATAAATATATGGATAATAATTTGTGGGAGTTTTCGCTGTACTTTCCAAGAGAACTTTTGTGTTATTTTGAAGATTTAAAAGCAGACTTAAAGCAGTCTTTAAAAGAGTATAAAAATTGCGTTGATATATTAATTAAAGATTATTTTTATGTTTTTATAGTGGCGTTAGAAAAAGAAGCATACAATAAAAATATTTTGCTTTTAAAAGAGAAAATTGCTGAAATAATTTTACTATATTATAAGCCAAAAACAATTATTAATTCTATAAGCAATTTTGACATGAATAATAATGAAAATATTGTCTTAATAGATATTTTGACTAGTTATGAAACAAACATTGATAAAAATTTTATTGTTAGCAATATGAGTCTTATACAAAAATTATATTTAGACTCTTTTGTAAAGTTTAAACTAAATTTTTTGGTTGGTAAGTGGAAAGAAGTTGCAAATTTAATAAATGAACATTCACTTTTTTTAAATGATGGCGGAATAAAAAAAGAACTTATGCAGTTTTTGATGGAAGGTTTAAACGATAAAGTTGAAGTTTTAAAATTATCAAAATCAGGTATTTTTGATAATGATAACAAAATTAAAGATAAGACAATTTTTTACTCTAAAAATGACTATGATAACAGGCTTTTTACATTAATAAACTATTATCCAAAAAAGATTGTTATAGAGAATTATAGAGATTTAGATGTTGAATTTATGCAAATTTTGCATCAACTTTTTGGAAACAAAATACAATTAATAAGTTAAAAAGGTGTAAACATAAAAACTTTTAAGTGTATTATTAAATTGAATAATGATGTTAAACAATTTGTATATATCATATCTGGTAATTTAAAAAGTGAAGTATCTACTTCACTTTTTAGTTACCAAAAGAATAAAAATGTGATATTTGTTTGATAGTATAACAAATATATAATAAATATTAATATTGACAAGATGTTATATTTAACCTACAATATAAGTATGAATAATAAAGAAGTGATAATGGAACCAGCGCAATATGCTTATTATTTTATGTTGCGCAACTACAAAACATCAAAACAAATAAAATTTACTAAGGGTGAACTTGAAAAACTTTTGGGCGATTTTTTTAAGGTTACTGATTATATTGGCTATAAATTTTTCGATAAAAATTTAAACGAAATAAAGAAGGAAGAAACTGTAAAATTTATTGAAGAATTTAGTGAAGAAATTATTGATTGTTACGCAAAAAAAGTTGCTAAATATGATAATAGATATTTTTTTGATAAAGAAAATATAGACAAAATGAGAGCAAGTTACAAGACAATGTCAAAAGGCTTAAAAGATGCTATAACAGACTTTGAAACACTTTGTGTTTATGATGCATTTTTTATGGAAAATATTTATGAAGTATATGAAAATGGTTACAAAAGTGCTACAAGCGATTTTGAAGATGAAGTTGAAGATATTTCATATGATGCTTAAATTATAAAAAAGTGTTGACATAGCAAAAAAAATATGTTATTATATCGTTGTTTTCAAGAAGAAGTATCCACTTCTCACCAGTCGGCAATAGCGCTAGATTAGGTTAAAAATAGTTATTTTCTATCGTTAGATAGTTTTTAGTGGATGGTTCTTTTAAGAAATTTATCCACTTTTTTTGTGGAACGGAGGTACGGTTATCAAAGAATTATTGATTAACGAGCAAATTCGCTTAAATGGAGAAGTGCGTTTAGTAGGAGAACAAGGTGAACAATTAGGAATTGTTAGTATTTTGGAAGCAAAAAAGATTGCTGAAGAAAAGTCACTTGATTTGGCTTTAATTTCACCAAATGCGCAGCCACCAGTTTGCAAAGTAATGAATTATGGAAAGTATCGTTACGAATTGCAAAAAAAAGAAAAGGAAGCCAAAAGTAAACAAAAAGTTGTTGAAGTTAAAACAATACGTTTTGGCTTAAATATTAGCGAGCATGATGTTGAATATCGTGCAAAGCAAGCAAAAGAGTTTTTGCTAAAAGGCAACAAAGTTAAAGCAAACATGCGTTTATCGGGCAGAGAAAATGCTTATGCAGATAAAGGTATAGAAACTTTAAAGAGTTTTGCCGAAAAAATGAGCGAATATTGTACAGTAGAAGTTGCACCTTTTAAAGAAGGTAGATACATTAATATGATAATAGCACCAAAAAAATAATCTTAAAGGAGAAAAATTATGCCAAAACAAAAATCAAAAAGAGCAGCAAGAAAAAGATTTCTTGTTACAAACAGTGGTCATGTTAAACATGCAAAACAAAATCGTCGTCATATATTGACAAAAAAACCAACAAAAAGAAAGAGAATTGCAAGAAAGAGTGTTGAGTTTTCAAGTAAAAAAGAAACTGCAACAGTTAGAGCAATGATACAGGAATAAGGAGGAGTGAGCAATGAGAATTAAGAGAAGCGTTAATGCACTTAAAAAACGTAGAAAAATTATGAAAGCTGCAAAGGGCTATCGTGGCTCACGTAGTACTCTTTACAGAGTTGCAAAGCAATCTGTTATGAAAGCAAGAGCACATGCTTACATTGGCAGACGTCTTAAAAAGAGAGATATGAGAAGTTTGTGGATTGCTCGTATCAACGCAGCTTGCCGTCAAAACGACATCAGTTACAGCAAATTTATGCATGGTTTAAAAGTTAATGGTATCGACCTTAACAGAAAAGTTCTTTCTAATCTTGCTATTGAAGACATGGCAGCATTTTCAGAACTTGTTAAAACAGCAAAAAGTGCAAAGTAATTTAAAAGCCAACTAATAGTTGGTTTTTTTGTTGTTAAAATTTACTTTTAACATAATTTCATATAATATTAAAAACTATTTTTTTAAAAAAAATTAATAAAAAAAAATAATATTTGGTATTGAAAATAATATTACAAAATGTTACAATATATGCGTATGAATACAACTTGTTCTATTTCTAAAATAGATGATGTAAAAAAATTATTAGAAAGTGACTGTAGTAATATATCTAAAATTGATATAAAACTTTTTGATGGTGAAAAATACAAAAATAATAGTTTAAAAGCATTAATGTTTTTATCAAAAAATTTTAACAAATTGAATTTGCAAAACAAAATTAGCATAGATATAAATGTTTTGTATGAAAAATTACCTAAAAAATTATTTTTACATATACTCAAATTTTATGAGAATACAAAACATATAACTAAATGTAATATATGCGTTAAGCACGAATTTGAAGATAGATATGTTGATACTGAAATTAAAAAATGGGATATTGAATCAATATTAAAAGCAAATTTAGAAATTGAAGATGTTTGTAAATTTATTAAAATTAATAGTTTATCACCAATCGAGGCACTTGCATATATTCATTTTTACGTACAAAGTGTTGCAAAAGCAAATGAAAGCAAAAAAATAGTGCATGAATGGTGTGATAATGACCAATTTTTTGTTGGGGCTTATTTAAAACTACCAGAAGTTGTTTGCATGGGCTATTCTACATTAATGAAAGAGATTATTGATAATTTAAATATGCCAGAACTAAAGTGCGAAATTATTTCTGTGCAATTTGAACATTTAAAAAAAGGCTATACGGCAGGTCATGCAAGATGTTTTGTTTTTGTTAAAGATAAAAAATATGGCATTGACCAATCATTTTTTGATGATCCAACATGGGATGATGAAGCATGTTTAAAATATGCTCATTTTGCTATGCCTAATAATTGTCATGATTTAGCTATAAGTAATAATTATGATTACAGAAAGCCAAAACTGATAAAACTTAATAATTTAAAAAATAGTATAGAATATCAGTATAATGTGGTGGAAGACATGATTTTTAATAATAGCAATCAAAAACTTGATCAGCATGATATAGAAAAAATTTATTTTACTGTTTTACAAAAAATTCATCCAAAATCAAATTTTGAAAAAATTTATGAAAAATTAAAAGAAATTGCGGAAAATTCATACAAGGAGCAGGAAGTTAGAAATTATTTTGGCAATTTAACACAGCCACAATTGATGTTGAGTAAAAAAGAAGCACAAAATTTATACAAAAAAAATACAATAAAAAGAGTTTTATCTTTTGAATTATAAAAATTGGGTATTTACATACACAAAAAACTTTGATACAATATATGCATAAGGAAATGATTATGAAAAAAGGTAGAGGAATAAAATTATTATTTGCAATGCTTGCCGTTGTTGGTGGAGGAATAACACTTAGTTCTTGCACTGGACTTAATTTTTCAGGTCCACAAGTTGTTGAGCCTACAACACCTGTAACTCCAGAAACTCTGGACACGCCTGATACTCCTGACACACCAGATACACCAGATACACCTGATACACCAGATACTCCTGACACACCAGATGCACCTGATACACCTGATACACCTGAAGTGCCAGATGATAAAGAAGAAAGAGTAAGTGTAGCAGAGGAAATAGAAAATTTATTAACATATAAGATTAATGAAAGAGCAAATTATGAACTTGCAGAAAGTGTAGATGTTTCATATTTCACAATAAAAGATTCTTATTCAAAGGGCAAAACTTTGCAATTTGATGGTTATGTTAGTTTGGTAGATGAAGAATTGCCAAAAGACATAACGCTTGGTTTGCCTATTTCGGACGAACAATACAATGAATTT
>CAMOCI010000033.1 GCA_946610635.1 uncultured Clostridia bacterium
GATGGCTTGCATCCAAACAAGTTTCTTCTGTTACACCATCTTTTAACATAAATTGCCCGTTGACAATTCCATTTTTTGTTCCAATCAAAAGCAATGCAGATTTGTCAATCAGTGGAATAATTTTTATGCTTTCAATTGGCAAGTTGTCATAGCCATTGAGAACAACAACTGTTGGATAGTTTGTCTTTTCTGCAATCATTCCAGCAACTTGGCTTATGATATCGGTTAGATAAGCTGTTCTTTTTGAAAGCATTGCTCTAACAGTTTCAAGTTCCTTTTTGCCAAACTTTGTGCTTTTCATAAGTTCATTTACATAAAGTCTATATGCTTTTGTTGTTGGAATTCTGCCACTAGATGTGTGAAGTTGTTTTAAATATCCCATTGCTTCTAATGCAGAAAGCTCATTACGAAGTGTTGCAGGGCTAATGTCACTTATGTATTTATCATGAACAGAGCCACTTGTGATTGGAGAAGCAAATTGTATGTAATCTTCTACTGCACTATACAAAATCTGCAACTTTCTTTCGCTCATCTTTTCATCTTCCATAAATGACCTCCTTGTAATATATAATATGCAGCAAATAATTTTAAGTGTTAGCACTCTATTATTTTGATTGCTAGCACTATTATATTATTATATTTAGCCAATGTCAAGCATTTTATGCCAAAAATTTAAAAATAATTTTATTTTGTAAATTAAAAAATGCTGGGCATAAACTCAACACTATTGTTAAAGATGATTAATATTAAGACTAATATAGTATTAATACTTAATATTAAGTGCTAGCACATAAAAATTAGCTAAAATACTCATATGCTTATTATGTACAAAAAAAGGGCCAATGCCCTTAATTTACTTTTGTTCTGCTTTTTTAGCAACAATTTCTTCTCCATCATAGTATCCACAATGTTTACAAACCTTGTGTGGTTCTTTAACTTCGTGGCAATGTGGACATTCCATTATAGAAGGTGTAGAAATTTTCCAGTTTGCTTTTCTGGAATTACGCCTTGCTTTGGAAACCTTTTCTTTTGGAACAGCCATTTGTGCACCTCCTAATAAATTTTGCTTGACTATTATAACCCATATTTTGCTTATTGTCAATTACTTTTTTATTATTTACTTGCTATTTTAATATTTGTTTCAAAAACAAAAACATATTTTAATTTTAATTTTAATTTTAATTTTTAAATTACCAGTTTATAAACATAAAGGTTTCAATTAAATATATTTTTTTAATTATTTTTGAAATTTACGTAATACAACATCTACCGTTTCTCTTGCAATAGCAAGCTCTTCATTTGTTGATATTACATAAACAGGAATAGCACTATCTTTTGTAGTTATCAAGCCATCATCTCCACGTGGAATTGAATAATTTGCATCTTTATCAAACTTTACTCCTAAATAGTTAAGATTTGTTAATACCATTTCTCTAAGTTCTGGTGTATTCTCTCCAATACCTGCGGTAAAACAAATAGCATCAACGCCATCTAAAGCTGCAACATAACTACCGATATATTTTCTTATTCTGTAAGCAAGCATTTCAAGAGCAAGCACTGCTGGCTTTTCTCCCCTTGCGTACATTTCACAAATATCTCTCATATCGCTACTCTTTTCTGTAATACCCAAAAGGCCGCTTTCTTTGTTTAATATTTGTGTTATTTTGTTTACATCATAACCAGTTTTTTTGCAAAGATATTGAATAACATTTGCGTCAATATCACCACATCTTGTGCCCATAATTAAACCTTCTAGTGGTGTCATACCCATAGATGTATCTATGCATTTGCCATTATTAATTGCCGTGATACTACTACCATTACCAATATGACAAGTGACAAGTTTACATTTATCAAAAGGCATACCAATATATTCTGCAAGTTTTTGACCAACAAACTTGTGACTTGTGCCGTGTGCCCCATATCTTCTAACTGCATAATCTCTGTAATATTGCATAGGTACACCGTATAGATATGCATAGTCTGGCATTGTGCTATGAAATGCTGTATCAAATACAGTTACATTAGGTATTTGTGGAGCAACTTGCATACAGCCAATAATGCCATCTGTGTTTGGTACCGCGTGTAATGGTGCTAAATCTACAAGTCCACGCAAGTCATCAATAACTTTTTGATTAACTAAGCATGGCTCAGTGTAATGCTCACCACCGTGAACAACTCTATGTCCTATTGCATCAATTTCTTTAATATCTTTAATAACACCAATTTGTGCGTCTGTTAAAGTTTCTAATATAAGTGCTATTGCTTCGGCATGATTTGGCAATTCCTTTTTTAATATTGTTTCTACACCATTTGCTTTATGCTTTAAAAAACTGCCATCTAGACCAATTCTTTCTGCATTACCTTTTGCAATAACTTCTTCTGTATCCATATCAAAAAGTTGATATTTTAAACTACTACTACCTGCATTTACTACTAAAACTTTCATTTGTTAAACTCCTAAATTATGTATGCATATATTATTACAAAAAAAGCAGTAAATGTAAAGTACTTTTTTTACATTTTACTACTTTAAATTTTAAATATATCAAACCAGCCTAGATACCTAAATCTTTTTTAATTTTATCAACGTATTTTAATGCTTCACTTTCGCCAAGAGATATATTTTGCTTTGTAATTTCTTTTTTGGCTACTAAGTATGAGTTTTCGTTGTTGATAACAATTTTTGTATCTGCCCTGTAGCCTTTGCATTGATTAAGCATATATTGTGCTATACTAAAACTCGTCATAACAATGTCTATAATAGATTTTATATCTTTAATAAGGTAATTTTCGCCAATACAATCAACGCTAATAACATAATCTGCACCCATATTGTAGGCAACATGAGTTGGTATGTTGTTTATTACGCCACCATCAACAAGCATCATGTCATCTTTTTTGAATGGAGCAAATATGCCGGGAATAGCACTACTAGTGCGAGTTGCTACTGAAAATTTACCCTTATCAAAAATATACTCTTTGCCCGTTTTTATATCACAAGCTGTGCAGGCATATTTGATAGGAAAATCTTCTATAAGTTGTTGTTTGGTATGTTTTTCAATAAACTTTACAAATTTGTTACCTGCAATAATTCCACGCTTTGTAATATTAAAAGCATTCAAGTCAAATAAATCCATTACTTTAAATTCAAGACTTTTTAATTCAAGTTCATCAAGACTCATGCCACCAGCATAAAAACCACCCATAGTACTACCCATGCTTGTACCTACAATAATATCTGGGATTATGCCATTTTGTTCTAGTACTTTAAGCACGCCAATATGAGCAAAACCTTTTGCACCACCACCGCTTAAAACCAAACCAATTTTTTTGCCGTTAATCATAATAATAGCCTCCTTTTCATAAAATTTTTTATGCAAAGCATTAATAGTAAACACATTAAAAGTCAAAGTTTCACAAGTAGTTACAATTTAAACTATGCAAACACAAAACATAACTTTAATATTAGTATTTTACCAAAATCAATAATTATAAGCAAATTTAAAAATATTTTGTTTAGTTTGTTAATTTGTTTTTTTATTGTTTGTATGATTGCAAAACCAAAACTTTGCATTGGCAGTGTTTATAGTGGCCTTTGCATTTGGGCAAAGTGTGTTTTGCCAAGTTTACTACCATTTATGTTTTTTACAAAAGTTTTAACAAATCTAAACTTTATAAATAAAATAACAAACAATTTTTATAAAATTAATCATGTTTTATTTAAAGCACCAAAAATATCTAGTTATATCTTTTTGATGAGTGTAATAAGTGGATACCCTGTTGGCGCAAAACTTATTAGCGAATATTACAAAATGGGCTTACTTACAACAAATCAAGCAAACAAACTTTGTACATTTTGCTCTACAAGCGGACCACTATTTATTATAGGAAGTGTTGGCACTGCAATGTTTTTAGATGCTAGCCTTGGCTATATTATGTTTTTTTGCCATGTGCTTGCAAGTATTTTAAATGGCATTGTTTTTAGAAACGTTTATACAAAAAATAAAGGCAAAAATAATAACACGAAAGCAAACCAAGAGAAAAATTTAAAAAAAATAACAAAAAATAATGAAAAAATCTTAGAAAATACACCAAAAAATCAAAATTTACTTGCAAATTCTATGAAAGACAGCATTTTAAGCGTTTTACTTGTTGGTGGTTGGATTGCTATTGCATTTTTAATTATTGATGTTTGTAATAACTTAAATTTGTTATATCCAGTTAATAGATTATTACAACTTTTAGGATTGAATTTTGAAACATCGCAGGCACTTTCAAGTGGGATTCTGGAAGTTAGCAAGGGCTGTTTGATGCTATCTAATTTAAATATTTCAAAAACACTTTTAGGTGTAGTTGCAAGTTTTGTAGTAGGCTTTGGCGGACTTTGTGTGTTTTTGCAAGGAGCATCATTTTTAAAAGAAGCAAAAGTTAATTTAAAGTTTTATTTTTTAACAAAAATAACGCATGGCTTGATTGCTAGTGGTTTAACATTAATTATTTGCATAGTTTTTAAAATATGAAATTTAATAGTAATTATACAAAAAATAATATTTAAAAAGAGTAAACTCAACCAGTATGTTTACTCTCTAAATTTCTTTTGCAACCACCATAACTCTATAATCAAGATTTGCAGTAGAACAAGTAAAAAATGTTACAAATTTATCACCATACTCTGCTGTTGGCAAATCACTTATTATTGATTTTTCTTTTATAGTATTATAAAAACTATTAAACTTTGCTTGTGAGGTTATATTTTTTGTATTATAAATCTCTAACTCACTTGTGCTTTTGCCATTTTTAGCATTAAATCTCATAACACTTACAACTTGATATGTAAATGTTTTATCAAAGGTTTCTACTTTAATTATGTAGTTATAATTTGAATTTGTATACAAATAATCGTTAAATTTTCCAAAAATTGATGAGTTTTTTGATGAATTAAAAATCGTTTCGTTAAATGCACTATGACCTATAAGTACCGTGTTTGTTGTTTGTCCTATTTGTGTTCCATATTTTTGATATGGTGAACCTAACTCATTATTCCACTTTCTAAAATCATGATTTAAATAAAAATCTTCTTGTTCAGTGCTATGTACTTCAACAATAGGCAAATGAATGTTTAAATCTTCAACATCAACAAATGCAATGCAATCATTATTAATCTCTTTTAAAGCAGAAAGACCTTTTTCTTTCTTTAATTGATAAATACTATTTAAATATCTATCATACGTGTACATATTCCAAACTCTATAAAAATCTTTAAAACTAAATGCAAAAACAAATAAGATAGCAAAAACTAAGACGGTTATAATAATTCGTCTTATAAATTCTTGTTTTAAGTTAGGTATATCGTACACAAGTTTTTTTGTTTTCACAATATTATTATATATGAAATAAACAAGAAATCAAAATAAAAAAACAAACCCTTAAAAACAAATAACAATTTTTGTAAACATATTTAATTAAAAACCAAATGTTTTGCAACAACTATTTAACTAAAAAGCCCACTAAATTAGTGGACTTAAATTTTGTTTTAATAATTTAATTTGCATTAGTTGGGAATAATGGCAAATCAAATGTACCAGGGCAAATTTCGCTAGAATATTCCTGACATGGTGGAATTGGACATAAACCATAACTTGGCACCAAAATTTGAACTTGTGCCACAACTCTAAGTATTACAGTTGTGCAAGTTGTTATTTGGAAAGTGTTGTCGCCAATGTATTCGCCATCAGAGCAAATAGCAGAACCAAACGCTTCTATTCTAAAAGGTATAATAGAAGCTTGTGGTATACTCATGATAACATCTTCTGTCACAGTTAATGTTCCAGAAGCAGTACCAGTAACGCCACCAGCATCTGTATATGTAATTGTGATTGGTATGTTTACATCAACGGTAACTCTTGCAAAATTTGGTCTGTCATCAAATCTAGTAATTGTTAAATTGCTAGTAGTAGCCTGTTCACCTGTGCTTTGACAACCAACAAAAGTAAGTGGGAATGTTGGGTTTTCCGGATTGTATGAAGTTGGATCAACTGTTACGTTTACACCTTGTGCTTGAAATTGATTTAAACAACTATCAAACACTTTGTCTGTCAAAATACATACTTTCTCGCAAATACCATTCATTGGATTGCCAACAATAGGACCGGGACCACGATTTTCCCTATTGTTTGAAAAAAATGACATATAATTACCTCCTTTTTTCTCCCGTATATTCTATATTATGCATAACATATTTAAAATGTGATTTGGTAGATAATTAAATAATATTTTTGTAAAAATATTCATTTAAAATGCATAGATATAAATTTTTATAACATTTTATGCATAAATATACGCTTATACTATTTAATTATTGCAAAATGATTTTAACACTGTTGCAACCAATAAATAAAAAATTACAGCGTAAAACTGTAATTTAATAAATACATAAATAAAACTATGGATATTATAATAATATATGTTTAAAAGTTAAGTCAAAACTATTTTTTAAGCTCTAAATCTTCATTTTCCTGTTTTTGACTTTCTATCACTTCACAAATTGCTTCGTAGTAATCTGGGTTATAATAAATAAATTTAATTTAAAAACTATTAAATGGAATTTGTGTAAATATAAACTTACTTAATTATTTTTTTAAAAAAATTTTAAATATATTAAATAAAATTATCCATAACTTTTGCAATCTCTTTTAAACCTTCTTTTTTGTTACTGCTTGTTAATAAAATATTGCTTTCACCAAGTGCCAAACTGTGTGCTAAAATTTGTCTATTTTTTAAATACTCAGCTTTTTTTAACTTATCACATTTGGTTGCAACAACAACAAAAGGTATTGCATTTTGATTAAGATATTTTAGCATTAATCTATCATTATCACTTGCCGGGTGTCTGCCATCTACCAGCACAAAAACACATTTTAGGTTTTTAGAATTTAACAGATAATTTTCTAAAATATCTGCCCACTTATCTTCTTCTGTTTTACCTGCAG
>CAMOCI010000034.1 GCA_946610635.1 uncultured Clostridia bacterium
GAAAGATTTGGAGAACTGCAAAAAAATAGCAATTTTATTTTAAATAATTTTCCAGAGTTAATTTTAGATGAAGATTTAAAAAACTATAATAGTGGAATAACAATAGTGTTTTTAAAGTCTAAAAAATAATTACATACTTTGGTAGTACAACTAGATTTTGTTTTTATATTGTAACCACAAACTGTTATTTTGATTATAACCAAATGTCAAATTTTGATAAAAAAAGTAAATTTGGCATTTTTTGGATTTAAATAAAACGATTTGTGTTGCATGGATTGTGTGATTATGATATAATTTAAGCATCTAATTGTGAGATTTTGCAATAGAGGAGATTATATGTTTAAACATAGAAGCGATGGAGTTTTTGAAGAATCAGCAGACCCAATACTTGGTATGACATCTCATATCATGCCACATAGATACGACGCAATGGTTAACTTTTTGCTTGTATCTAGATGTGAAAACTTGGATGTTTATATAAAAAAAGTTAATGATGAAAAAGGCATAAGATTATCTTATATGGATGTTTTAATAGCAGCCATTGTTAGAATGTATGCACAAAAACCTATGCTTAATAGATTTGTAATGAATGGTCGCGTTTATAGGCGTAATGAAATTTGTATTTCTTTTGCTGTTAAAAAGCAGTTAACCGAAGATGCGCCAGAAACAACTGTTAAACTTAAATTTACGGGTGAAGAAGATATTTTTGAAATTAAAAAAATGATTGATGATATTGTTTTGAGTAACAAGGGAACTGATACATCAAATGATACTGATAAAACTGCAAAACTACTTAAAAAGATACCAAATGGTTTGCTTAAATTTGGCGTAAACTTTTTAAAATGGATGGATCGGCATAACTGCATGCCTAAAAAGATTATAGAAGTTAGCCCATTTCACACAAGTTGCTTTTTAACTAATATGAAGAGTATTTCCACCGACTATGTTTATCATCATTTGTATGATTTTGGCACAACATCTATGTTTGTTGGATTAGGCAAAGAACACATGGAGCCTGTTGTTAACGAAACAACAAATGAGATTGAAGTTGGTAAAAATTTAAGGCTTGGTATTGTTATTGATGAGAGAATTTGTGATGGATTTTATTATGCAAAAAGCATAAAGTTAATCAGAACATTATTGCAAAACCCACAAAGACTTGAAGAAAAGTATGTTATACCAGAAGAAGATAAAGTTTACAGCAAAAAACAGATAAGAGCCCAAAAAAAAGCAAAAAAAAGAGAAAGAAAATTGCTTGCAAAAGAGCGTAAAGCGCAAGCTGCTTAGAATTTAAATATCAAAATTAAACAACGATGTTTAGTTTTGATATTTTTTATAAGTTGTCTATATGGATCTAATATTTGACCATATTTAATAAGTAATAGTGATGAGAATATATTTTGATTAAGTTTTTTAATAAGACTACATTGTTTTATTTAATAATATTTGACTATAATTATTTTTAGTGATAAAATAGCCATGTTAATTTACGGTAAGGAGTTTTTTTGTGAAAAAGAGTTTAATATATAAGATTTCTAGTTTTGTATTAGTTTGTATGTTTTGTTTGCTTTCATTAGCAGGCTGTGCAAATGGTATAGAACTACCTGATACAAATGCTGGTGTTACTGGAAATGGTGGTTTGGCAGTGCAAAAAGGAGAATATTTGTACTTTGTTAATGGATACACTGCAGTTAGTGATATGAAAGATGGTGACAACAAGGGTGGCAATAAATATAGTGCTATTTACAGAACAAAACTTGGTGATAACAATACTTTGGTTTACAATGAAAATGGCGAACTTGAAAATTGTGAAATCATTATTGATAAAGTTTGCGGATTTGATAACACGGCGCTTTATATATTTGGCGATTATATTTATTATTCATCACCAAACACTCAAAAAGTTATTAGTGATGAGTCAATAGTTTATAATTTTAAATTAACAGACTTTTACAGAGCAAAACTTGATGGTACTGGCAGAACATTATTATACAAAACAAACAATGCTAGTGATGATATGAAGTTTGGTTTTTATAAAGTAAATGGTGTTAATGATATTTATCTTGTAGTATTTGATGGCTCAAAAATTGTATTTGTAAATTGCTCTAATGGGGCAAATACTATAATTGCAGAAAATGTTACAAGTATTGCTTTGCCAGAGTGTGGTGATTACAATTCACTTAATAGTCAAATATCAAAAGGTGCCTCAAATGTCTACTATGTTAGAAATAGTACTGAAGATGATTATAGCCTTTTGTGCTATGCAAAAATCGGTGAAAATATTGAGCATGTAATTCCAAGTGGTTCAGATACAATTACCTTAAAACAAGCAAATAATTATGGCTTGCTTTATACCAAAAAAGCATCTTATGAAGATGTAGCTTGTAACTATTTTGTTTTGTATAATGGAGAAAGTGGAGCAGAATTTGATGTTCAAAATGGTGGTAAAAAGCTTGATAATACAGGCCACAGCACAGTTTTATTAACAAATTTTGAAGATGGAAACCCAACAGGTTTTATCTGTGTTAATAACGATACTGCTAAAAAAATTGTTTACATCAAACTTTCTGCAAATGGTACAATAACTCCAATTATTTTAAACGAAACAATAGCGCTAACACCTGTTGCTGTTGCAGGTAATTATGTTTATGCCTATGACGAAAACAATAATGTTTATCAAATTAATTATAAATCATTAGAACAAAAAACTATCGCAGATACTTCTTTAACAGAAGATGATGCTATAAAAACTCCATATTTTGAAGGTGCTAAAAAATTCTCAGTTTGTGGTAACTACATTTATTACTTTGCAAAATATGAAGGCGATAGTGAAACTGGTTACTACTTAAATAGAATTAATGCATCAGTTCAAGAAACGTATAAAACAGAACTTGTTGGAGTTGTTCAAGCAAACCATATAAAAACTGAAACAGAGAGCGAATCAGAAGAATAATTGTATTAAATAACAATGTTTATTAATAAAAAACATAAACATTGTTTTTTTATGTAAATTTGTAAATTTATTTTTAATAATGCTTGATTTTTTATTTTTGATTTGATATAATAGCCATGTTAATATTTGGGGATGTGGCGGAACTGGCAGACGCGCACGTTTAAGGGGCGTGTTCTAACGAGTGTGGGTTCAAGTCCCACCGTCCCCACCAAATTTGCGAGTTTTTAACTCGCTTTTTTCTTGCTTTTTTGTATGTAATTATTAACAATTATTATTATAAATTTATAATTTTAATTTTTGTGTTTTAGAAATATTTTGTGTCAAAAGTTGTGTCAAATTTTGTGTCAATTTTTTTGATAGTAAAAATTATTATATAATTTTACTATTTTCTCTTTTGTTGCAGTCTTGTCAATATCGGTGTAAGTATCGAGTGTCATAGATATTGTCGAGTGGCCTAACCAGTGTTGTACTAATTTAGGTTGTGTTTCTAAAGTAAAATGATTTGTTGCAAAAGTGTGGCGCAATCTGTAAAGTAAAGGTTTTTTTATTCCTACATTTTTACAAAGCTCGTTAAACTTTCTTGTAACATATTTTTCTGGTTGGGTATCTTTTGTTTTAAAATATTCTTTTATGTAATTACTAAAATTTTGGCTCATTTCAATTTGTCTATGCTTTGCATTTTCATTTTTAGTACCATAAATATTTATAATATTGTTTTCAAAATCAAAACAGTTTTTATTTGGCAATTCATTTGGCCTACATCCACACATCAGATATATCATTATTTCGTGTTCTATATCTGTACCTTTTATTGCATTTAATATTTTTTCTTGTTCTGCAAATGTGTAAGCATCATTTTTACATTTAATTTTTTTATCTTTTACAATAAGTGCAAAAGGGTTGTAGTTCAAAAATCTTGTGTCAACAGCTTTTTGTAAAATTGAATTAAAGTATGTGCAAATTTTTTCTTTAGTTCTTGTAATTGGTAAATTGTTTAAATAGTCTTGTATATCGTTCGTAGTGATATCTTTCATTTTCCATTTACCAAAAACATTTATAAATTTGCTTACTATTCTTGTTATCTCGTAGAAAGATTTTTTAGAAACAAAAGGTTTTTTGTATTTTTCTAACCATAAGTTTGTATATTCGTTAAAAATTATATTTTTATTTTGTTGTTTATTATCATTTTTAATTTTGTTTACTGGCTTAATTTTGCCTTTTTTAATTTTTTGTAAAATAAATTTTGCATCTTCAAGTGTTCTTGTGTATTTTGTGATGGTTTGGCCATTAATCATTTTTCTTATCATGTATCTTCCATCATCTCTTTTTGTTATTCCTTTCATATCTGCTCCTTCTGTCAGTAAGTTTGCAGATACAATATTTTGATTTTCTGATTGTTCTTTTCTTTGTTTTTCGTTATAAATTAATTGGTCTGCTAGGGTATATCCTATCATAACATTAATCATATCTCTTATATTTTGTAATTTTGAAATATTAGAGTAGTTATTTTGATTTTCAATTAATTGATTAATATAATCTCTTAATTGATATTCCATATTTTAAAAAAGTTTCGTGTGTATCCATAAATAATCCTTTGTTTATTGTTTTTTTATAATTGCGCTACAATTTGGGCATTTTATTTCATCTATTTTAACTTTACATCCACAATATTCACAATATTGTTGTTTATTATGTATATTTTTATTTTCTTGAATAGCTTCTTGTTTTGCATTATTAATTATTATTTGTTGTAAGTATAATTTTTTTTCTTTGTGTTTTTTTATAAAGCCAGCTATCAATATTATTATTGAAGTTATAAATGTTGAAACAGTTAAAAAAATCGGTAACTCTAAAAAGAAAAAATAAATTGCTAATGAAACAGCTTTTTTCATAGCTATATAATATAAGATAAATAGTATTGTAAATAAAAAAATTGAAATTGGAGTTGTAATTGCTGTAGTCAAAAAATATGTTTTTGATTTTTTTTGTTTTTTTGACATGATTAATAAAAATATCAAACTTTCTATACCTGTGAATGCAATTATAATTAAAAATGGTACTATTGACATGTTTATTCTCCTTTATTTTCTTGTTCTTGCTTAAGCCTTAATAAAAATCCTAAAGCTATTCCTAAATTATTTCTATCGAGTTGAGTTAGTAATTCGATAGATTTTTTTTGTTCTTCAGATATCGGACCTAAGTCCGATAATGTTTTTGTTTCATGTTCACACAAATAATCTAGTGTAACTCCATAGTAGTCAGCTAATTTTATGAGTGTTTGAATATCTGGATTAACTTTTTCTAATTCGTATCGATTGTAATTTACACTTGAAGTATTTATTACTTTTGCAATTTCAGATTGAGTTAGTCCTGCATTTTTTCTTAATTCTAAAAGTTTCATATGTTTTCCTCCTATTTAATTATTAAATAAAATTAGTTATTTTACAAATAATTTTAATTTTTTTTAAAAAAACTACAAAATATGTAAATTTTTTGTTGACATATTACATATAATGTTATATAATCGAATTGTAAATTACAAAAAATGTAGTTTTTATATTAGGATTGGAGGTAAAAAAATGTTATCTGAAGATAACATTAAAAAGTGAAATGAAAAAGGATAGAAACAAAGTATGTGAAGAGTTTTCTTGCTGTTGCATGAATGGGGAGATTCCTTTCAACAAGGATAATGAAGTTAAAGATATTATTGAAATTTTTAAAAACATAAAACCTAATGCTAGTAAAGATGATATGCTTCGTTGGTTATATCGTGGAATGGAAAAAGCATTTTATATACACGCATTATTTGAGTTTGAAGTTGAGAAATATCTTGTTAAAAATCATCTTCTTAGTGAAGATTATATGAATGATCATATTTTTGATAAATGTCTTTGTTGTGGAAAACTAGAATTTCATGGCCCTAGATTTTTGCCTATGTGGCGTGATGATTATTTCTCAGATATAGTAAATGATGATAAGTCAATTTATGATTTGTATGAAATGACTGATGAAGATGTTGAATTTTATACTGAAGATTTTTTAGATATTTTTGGGTTTATGTATACATATTTCTCTGAAATGTAACGAGTCAGAATATTCCATAAAACTATTAATAAAATTTTCAATATTATTTATATGTTTTTGTTGATATTCTCTATTCATTTGTTTTTTGTTTTTTTCAACTATCTTTTGTTCTTTGGTAAGTTCTTTAAATTTTTTAGATCTTTTATCAATGTATGGATAAAGTTTAAAAGCAACATGAGAAATGATACTATAAAAAAATTGCATAGGATTTAGATGTTTAAGTGCTAAAGTTCTTTCGCCTTTAACGTGGGATTTTGTAACTTCTGAATTAAAATACTTTGTTAAAAAATCATATAAGTAGTTTTCATCAAAACTTAATAGATAACACAATAGTTTTTTATCTAAAGGTAATTTTCGATTACAAGTTTCACATATTGAATACATATTTAATTCTCCAAAATTTTATTATATCAAATTAATGGTAGATTTCAAAATAAATATAAAAAGGAAAAATAGTTTATGGTTATAAAAGATACAAAAACAGTTTGTTATTATGTTCAAAACATATCAGATAATGATTTTGATAATACAGCAAAAACCATGTATTACGATAAATCATCTGCAGAACAGCATTTAAAACGTTTAAAGTTAACAGGTATAAAAGCAAAGCTTATTGCAGTTGAAATATCTACAATAACTCAGGTTACCGAGAAGATTATAAGTATTTAGTGAGGGTATTATGTATTATGATGATGAAAAACTTTCTAAAAGTCAAATGAATAGACAGTTTATTGATTATTTAGGATTTAAAAAAGTATCTGTCGAAAAATTTA
>CAMOCI010000035.1 GCA_946610635.1 uncultured Clostridia bacterium
CTTATCAATATTTGTTTGTCTTCTTCTTCACCTATTCAGTTTTTATGGTTCGTTTGTGTTGCCAACTCCGTGACAACTCTGCTATTCTATCACATACCACCCACCATTGTCAACAACTTTTTTAAAAAATTCCAAAAAAATTTGGAATAATTTAGCTATATCAATTTTAACTGCTTTTTTTTGATTTTTTTGTAATAAAATCAAAAACAAAAACCTAATATTGTAAATATCTACACTCACCAAACAAGCTAACCAAGTTATTGTTTATATCTAAAAATTCATTAATAACCATTGTTAATTTTTCTTTTTTTTCAAAATTTACTAATTCATTATCTTTAATCTCTATCAATAGCTTAATAATATCACTTGTTGTATTTATAGCAATTTTTAAATTGTTGCAAAACATTCTAAAATCATCTTCGCCAACACTTTGTGTGGCTATTCCGCCATCAAACAAATTTATTAAAACATGTTGTTGACTATCTAGTAAATTTAAAGTTTCATCAATAACTAAAATAATATTAGCATTTTTTGTGTGCTGCTTTAAAGTGTTAATCAAAGCCTGTAGATATTCAATTTTATTAAAAAGACTTTTAATCAACTCTTTATCAAGCTCTTTAATGGTTACATTTTGCATTTTGCTAAGTGATTGCACTTGATACTCTTTTGCCATTGTTTCAAACATTTGTGGATTAACAGCATAGTCATCATAATTTTCCATAGTTTTATTTATTCTTTTTACAAAACTTTTGACACAAAAACAAAATATTAAATTTAATTACAATTTGTTATTACTCCTTTTGTAAAACTATTAAATTATTTTTTTATAAATTGCCAATAAAAAACGGGCTATATTTCCCGTCTATCTTGTAATGCTTTTGTGAGTGTTACTTCATCAGCATATTCTATATCGCTGCCCATAGATATACCTTGTGCAAGGCGCGTAACTTTTATGCCAAGTGGTTTTAATAGCCTTGCGATATACATACTTGTGGCTTCGCCTTCAACATCACTATTTGTTGCCATGATAACTTCTTGCACGCCACCTTGATTAATGCGATTCAAAAGTTCCTTAATTTTTATATCATCTGGACCTTTGCCATTAAGTGGACTAATTACGCCATGAAGTACATGATATGTGCCGTTGTAATTACGCACTTTTTCCATAGCAACAACATCTTTAGGCTCTTTTACAACACAAATTGTTTCGCTGTTACGTGTTTTACAAATATTACACACCTCTTCTTCACTCCAATTACCACAAACACTACAATATTTTATTGATTGTTTTGCTAACACCAAATTGCTTGCAAATTCTTTAACTGCGTTTTCATCCATGTTAATAACAGCATAAGCATAACGCTCTGCTGTTTTTTGCCCAACTGCCGGCAATTTTGTAAAGCTGTTTATCAGCCTATCCATACTTTCTATACTATTTTTCATTTTAATTCCTTCAAATTAAACCATATTAATGTAACGTATAGTACTAAAAAAATCAAACTAATTTATTGTAATACATTAGCAATTTTGGATATATTTTTGAGTTTAGGTATGGCAAACTGAGTGGCAATAAGATATCTTGTGACACTTGAAGATTGACATACATAAACCAAAAAGATGCCAAAAGTGCGAATAAATTTTTCGCCGGTTCGGTAGAGAGGCGAAATATTATATCATTGGAATGTTTGGCATGTTGTCTTGTTTTGCTTGGTTGATTTTTTCAACGCAGCTGTTAATTGCGCTTTTAACCATATCGGCAAGCATTTCTGGGTCTTCTGGGTCAATAACTTCTGGTTTGATATTAATTGAAACAAGTTCAAACTTTCCATTCATTTTAACTTCCAACATTCCACCACCAACTGTGCTAGAAAACTCGCTTTCTTCTAACTCCTTTTGCTTTTGCTCCATTTCTTCTTGCATTTTTTGTGCTTGACGAAGTAAGTTTTGCATATTACCGCCGCCAAAGCCGCCTTTAAAATTGTTATACATAATTTATCTCCTTAATAATTTTTGTTTAATGTTGTTTTAATCTTTTATCTCTAATTTGCCGTCCAATAATTCTTTTAGTTTTTCTATCTTTTGCAAGTTTTCATCCACATATATTTTAGTTTGAATACTGCTAATATTATGATTATCTTTTAAAAACTTTGTAATCAAATTTTTATGTTCTAGTATCATATTTACAATATCTTGAGTTTTGCACTCAAACTCAAAACTGTTATCTTGAATAGCAACTTTTATTACATCTTGCAGCCCTGCAAACAGCATCATTTCTCCACTTTGTCTAATATAACCAATAAGTTCTCCAAAAATTGTTTTGGCAATATCAGTTTGTTGACTTAAATTTGTATTTTCGAAAAATGAATTTGGCAAATTATCATTAACAATATTTGATTTTGTTTCGTCTTGTACTAAATTAAGTTTTTTTTTATCATCTTGCACATTTTGATTAATTATAACTTGTCCACTTTCTATTACAGTTAATCTTTGTTTTATATTTTCAAATTCAAAATTGTTATTATAAAACAAACCTAAAAGTGCAGTTTCTGCAAAAACCTTTTCGTTGTAACAAAACTTTATTTGTGCCATACTTTCTGCCAAACTTTTTAGTATATCAACTAAATACTTTACATCACAAAGATTTGCAACTTCTTTGTAGTAATCCAAAACATTTTGTGGAACATTTAAGTTGTAACCAATTGCAAGTTTAATTGTTAAAACATTATTAAAAAAATCACATATGTCACCTAGTAAAGTGTTCATATTTTTGCCAAGGTTATATAATTCATCAACCCTTTGAAGTATTGTGCCACCATCTTTTTTTGCAACAGCCATGGCAATATCAAAAAGTGTTTTATTATCTGTTAATCCCAAACATTCTTGCACAGCATTGTATGTTATGTTACCGCCACAAAATGCTTTACACATTTCTGCCACACTTAAAGTATCTCTTACACTGCCATTACCTGCTTTTGCAATAAGTTCTAGTGCTTTTTCATCATAACTTGTTTGTGTTTGATCAAAAACTTTTTTTAGTTGTTTTGTTAATGCATCTATCCCCACAAGTTTAAAGTCAAAACGCATACATCTTGATAGTATAGTAGCCGGCAATTTTTCTGGCTCGGTTGTTGCCAAAACAAAAATAACGTGGCTAGGTGGTTCCTCTAAAGTTTTGAGTAGTGCATTAAAAGCACTATCGGTTAACATATGCACTTCGTCTATAATATAAACCTTATATTTGCCAACACTAGGCAAATAATTAATTTTTTCTCGCAAATCTCTAATTTCATCAACGCGGTTGTTGCTGGCTGCATCAATTTCCATAATATCAAAATTACCACCAGCATCTATGGCTTTGCAAACATCGCACTCTCCACAAGGTGAGCCGTTTTTTGGATGCAAACAGTTTACAGCTTTTGCAAATATCTTTGCACAACTTGTTTTACCTGTACCACGAGTGCCGCAAAAAAGATAGGCATGACTTATTGTTCCGTTTTGAACCTGATGCCTTAAAGTTTCTACAATATGATTTTGTGCTATAACTTCATCAAAATTTTTTGGCCTAAACTGCCTATATAGTGCAAGATATGACATATTTGCTCCTAATTGTATTATATCAAATTTAATTGTTTATGTCATCTAAAAGATGAGATAGTTTATTTCTTAACCTATTTAGCGCGTTATCGACACTTTTTTTGGGTACATTACATTCTTTTGCAATTTGGGTGTAAGATAAGCCGCTTAAGTATTTTTGCAAGATTTCATACTCAAAATTACTAAGTAATGTTTTTATCTGATTGTTTATGTAAACCATGTTTTGATGCGATATAGCTTGACTTTCAGGATTTTCCTTGTTTGTAGGTATATCCAAATGCTCTAATAAATCAGGATCAAATAAATCTAAAAACATACTATTTTTTTGCGTGTGCTCTTTTCTTATTAAACTTTGTAGCTGTCTTTTTATACAGACACTTGCAAAAGTCATAAAGCTTGCAGAATTATTTTGATCATAAGATTTTATTGCTTTGTAAAGCCCTATTGTGCCTTCTTGCACCAAATCATCAATATCGCCACATAGCAAAAAATACCTTCTTGCAATTTTTATTACAAGTGGCTTGTATCTTTCTAGCAGTGTTTCAACTGCTTTTTCATCTGTTTTCGCTTTTAATAATAACTCTTTTTCTTCCATAAATTATTTTGTTTCTCTTTGTCTAACAACTTCATAAATACCTAAAGCACCTGCTACCGATGCGTTTAGTGAGTTTACTTTGCCGTGCATAGGCAAACTTAAAATTTCATCACTTAATTTTTTTGTTAACTGACTAACTCCAAAACCTTCACTACCAACCACAAGTGCTAAACCACTTGTTAAATTAACATCATAAATTGATGAGCCATTTGCCTCTAAACTATACACCCAAATATCACGTTCCTTAAGCCACCTTATGCAGTCATTAAGATTTGTAACGCATGCAATTTTAACATTAAAACAAGCACCTGTGCTTACCTTTATAACAGTATCGTTAACCTGACAAGCTCTATTTTTTGGTATTACAATGCCATGCACACCAGCACATTCACAAGTTCTTATCAAACTACCCAAATTGTGTGGATCGGCAATGCCATCACAAAGCAAAATAAAAGGCTCTTGATTTCTTTGTTTTGCTTCATTTAAAATATCATCAAGCGAAGCGTAGCTAAAACCATTAACATACGCAATAATGCCTTGATGATTTTTTACTTCGCTCTCTCTATCTAGTGCTTCCTTAGGTGCAAAAGATATTTTAACATGCTTTTTTTGAGCCATGCCAATAATGCTATACAAATCATTTTTTGCGTTATTTTGAACAAGCAATTTATCTATTTGTGTGTTGCTTCTAAAAAGTTCTACAACCGCGTTTTTTCCTTCTACTTTCATACTTTCTCCTTTCGCCTCTCTACCGAGCAGGCGAAATTAATTTCCGCACCTTTGGCAAATTTTATGACTATTTCTTCAAAACTTCAAGCGTCACAGGATAACCTAGTGACACTCAGTTTTTAACAAATATTCTATAAAATTTATCCAAATTTGCTACATGTAATAATTTTTTGTAGTGTTTTTTCATGCTGAGATCAACTACTTTCTTGACCATCGAAGCATCTCAACCTTGTTAGATTCTTCCGGGGTCTACGAAATTAGTAGGGTCAGAATGACAGTGTATTTTAACATACAATAATTCACGAAAATTATAATTATCATATTTCTTATCAATAACAATGCTACACTTACAAATATTAATTTATAAATCATTTTTAATTTGTTCTAAACACATATCTAAAATTTGGTAAAGCCTTGCCGTGTTGCCTGTTAAATATAAATAACCAAGCAGTGCTTCAAAAGATGTGCTTTTTTTGTATTCTTCCAAATTACTATTTTTTGCTACATTGTTTGTTTTTGCATTACGTGCGCTAAGCACAACTGCCATTTCTTGCTCGTTTAAATTATTTTCTAAAAGTTCTAAAAGCTTTTTTTGATAACTTGCCCTAACAAACTTGCTAGCTTCTATATGTAGTACCCCTGCTTTTGCCGTGCTAATTTCAGCAAGTTCTGCCCTAACAAATAAACTAAAAACTGCATCTCCCACAAAAGCAAAAACTAAACTGTTTTTATCTTTTATATCTTTACTAGATACATAAATATTGCCATATTCTATAAAATCTTTAAACTCTTTCAAAAAAAATCTCCTGTGATAATTATATCACAAGAAATTTTATTTTACTATAATTTTATCGCATTTAATTTTACGCATAAAAATGATATTAACAATATCACCAAATATCGTTTGCTATGCCACTATCATCTATTGATGTTATTGTTTCTGGCAATTCTTCACCTTTTAAATCGGCTTTGCCTGGGCGTTTTTTAAATTGTGGCATGCTTTTTTCTAGGCTACCAGCATCTGCATCCAAGCTCATGTTTACAAATGTAGTGTACTCACTCATAAATTTTAGTTTTATGGTTGGGGTTTCACCATGTCTGTTTTTTGCAACGATAAGGTCTATTATGCCATGCTTTTTTGTTTCATCAGTTGTGTATTTATCTGGATTGTAAATAAACATAACTGCATCTGCGTCTTGCTCTATTGCACCAGATTCACGAAGGTCAGCAAGCATAGGTCTATGGTCTGTACGTTGTTCTGGGCCACGAGATAGCTGGCTTAAAAGAAGAACAGGCACGTCTAAATCTTTTGCTGCAATTTTAAGTGCTTTTGTTATGCTTGCAACTTCTTGCTCTCTGTTTTGTTGACTTTTGCCACTGTCGGAAGCCATAAGTTGAAGATAATCTATCATAACAAGGTCAAGGCCACGTTCACGCTTAATTTTACGACACTGACTAATAATTTGGCTGACTGTTACGCCAGAAATATCACTAACATAAATATTGCTATCTTTAAGTTTTTTACGGCTAGCCCAAAGTGCTGTCCACTCATCTGCAGTAAGTTCTCCGTTAAGCGCTTTTTTCATATCTACAAGCGCAATACTGCAAAGTGCTCTTTGTGCAAGTTCAACGCCAGTCATTTCTAGTGAAAACACTGCACAAATTGCATTGCTGTCCAATGCGGCATTTGTAACAATGTTCATGGCTAAACTTGTTTTTCCTACACCAGGTCTTGCAGCAAGAAGCACAAGTGCTCCCTTTTGCAATCCACCATTAAGAGCTTTATCCAAAGCATGATAGCCGGTTTTTAGTCCAGTGATTGCATTTGGGTTTTTTGCAATATCTTCAAATTTTGAAATAACTTTATCTGCAGACT
>CAMOCI010000036.1 GCA_946610635.1 uncultured Clostridia bacterium
CTTTAAATTAGGGTTTGCATAGTTAACACTCTTTTTAGGAACTAATGTTGTAAACAATGGATCAACGTCAACTGCTTTGTAAATAACATTTGATGGCACTCTACCTTGTGTTAACAATCTACTGTAAGAGAAACTGCCACTATCCATTATAAGTACATCTTTAACTCTCTTTATACCTTTTTTATCAATATAACTCATTCTTACTTGTGTAGTAAACTCTTGCAAATCACCATTGGCTTTGTTTGCATAACTATTAACAACAATGATATCTGGTGGTTCACTTAAACTATTAAGTTTAGCTGGCAAATCTCTCATAAATTTTTGAATTGATGTTGCATAGAAACTAAGTACCGTTTTTGTATCACCTTTTGCAGTTTGAACTTTTGTTAAACTTGGAGAATCTACAATACTATTAATATTAACTTTTTTACAAGAAACTCCAAGTAACTTGCACATAATGTTTCCTATCAAATTCTCATTTGGCATTCTTAAATCTATATAAGAAAGTGGGAATCTTTGGTTAATTAAAAGTCTATCATTTTCGTCAGAAATATCTAAGATATCATGAGTTTTTCTTAACTTTTTAACCAATGCTTCTTTAATTCTCTTTTCATCAAGTTTTTCATTAAGCTTTCTTTCAAACTCAGTTTCGAGTTCATCTATAACACTTGCATCTTTGCGATATTTTTTCATAAAATCATCATAAGCTTTTGAAAGTGCTTTTTGATTTGCTTCGTTTACTTCATTATTTTGAACAGCAAGCTTTTTTGTTTTTAACTCTTCTTTATCGTATCTAGCATAAGCCTCATCTTCACTTAGTTGCAATACTTGTGATGCGTAATTAGCAAGTTCTTTTAAACCTTCTTTACCTTCCTTGCCTTTACTAATCCTTCCATTGCCTTTATCACGCTCAACTTTCATGATACTTGATTCCATTTTACCATAATTTATTGCAACAATTTTATCTGCAATAGGTTTAAGTATCTCACACAAATCTTGCAAATCTGCCATAAAGTCTGCACAATAATCTTTTTTGGTAATGTAATCTTTATTGTAATCAAAAATTAAATCACCATTTAAAACTACTGAAAGGTTTGGTATATCTTTTGCTATTGATACTGCATATCTTAAATCATCTTTAATCTTTTTTCTTAAAACTTCTGATGAGCCAGGTGCATACATATCACTTGTTCCATTAATAGCAATTAAGTGTTGACCATCAATAAATTGTGTTGATTCAAACTTTTTGTCTGCATATTGTTGAAGTAATGCATCATACTTTTCTTCAACCTCTTTACTATGACCATACTTTTTATTTTCAAGCAAGTCTAATTTTTTTTGCAAGCTATTAAGTACTGTTCTGTAATCTTCTGGTATAATATCTAAAATATTTTCAATGTCAATACATTTTTTAAATTTTTTACCTGTTCTATCTGGCACTACGCTACAATGCATCACAGAGCCATCAAATGGTGCATTAGCTGGATAACCTGCTTTGTCTGCGTAGTCACTAGCTTCAAGCAATGAACCTGGATTAAAACTTGAAACTTGTTTTTCTATCCAATCACCTTTTCCATTTTTGCTAATAACTGTTGTAGAAGCACTGCCAAGTTTATGAGTGTGACCAAATATAATAGCGTCAACATTTTGACTACATGCTTTTGCAAGAGATTTTTTTAATGCATTAACAATATCAGCAGGCATATCTTCTCCATGAACTATCAAAAAGTTAAATGGCACTTGTTTGCCTTGGTAATTTGTTTTTTGAGTAATTAATTGCACATTTTTTGCATATATTTCATCAACGCCAGCAATTTTACATGCAAGGTAGCCTAAATATAGAGATGTGCCTTCGCTTATCCATTGTTCGTGGTTACCTTCTACATAACCAATAAACATTTCTGGATATCTTTTTAACATATCTGAAACTGATAAGATATCATTTGATAAATTTAAAGTTTCGTTCATTGAACCATCATGACCATGAAAATGGTTTGAACCATTACTCATATCACCTGTAACAACACACTTACCATCTACATAACTTAAAAGTTTTAAATAATCTTCAAGTAAATAAGTTTTTGAATGTGCATCACTAACAAAACCCAAATAAAAGTGTTCATCGTCAACTGGTGCAGCGCTTTTGTTTACTTTTGTTGAATTGTTTGTTTGATTTCTTACAACATCTGCAAATATACTTGCCAGTTGATTTTGTTTTTCTTCATCATTAAGCAAATCTGATGTAAAAATGTTATCTACATTAAATCCTAACTCTTTTAATGATTTACGAATTGATTTCTCGCTCTTTTTCATGATATCTCCAAAATATTAAATTTAATTAAGCAAACCAAATATATTTATATTTTTTCGCTCGTTATAATTATATAAAAATATTTATCGCAAGTCAATAGGCAATTTAAAATTATTTTAAATTTTATTTTTTAGCAAAGAATATAAATAACTATTTAATTTGTAAAAAAGTAATTAATAAAAAAGGTTAAATTAATACTATCAACTTAACCTTTATATTTAAATTATTTCTTTTTAGTTACAATAATTCTTCTTCGAGGTTCAACGCCTTCACTATGAGTTTCTACTGAACTATAATTTTGAAGTTCTGTATGCACAATTCTTCTCTCAAAAGCACTCATAGGTTCTAACTTGTAAGGTCTGCCTGTTGCTTCAACCTTTCCTGCAATTTTTATAGCAAGTGCGCGCAAGCTTTCTTCTCTTTTTTGTTTATATTCTCCAGCATCAACAACAACTCGTTTTGCTTGTGGATTTTTTGCGCTTTCTATAATATTTGATAAATATTGAATTGCAGAAAGAGCTTCGCCCTTATGACCAATAACTTTGCGTGGATCTTCCATTTTTATTGTAATTTGACTTGCATCACGTTTTTCTTCAAGCTCAACTTCAGCTTGAAGTTCCATAACTTTCAATAGTCCTTCAACAAATTCAACTGTTGTAGAATTATTTTCAAAGTGTTTTTCATTAAACAATCTTCTTTGCTCTTCAATTTCTTCTAGCGTTTTTGGAGAGTTTCTATCTTTTTTGACTACTTTTACAACTTCTTCTTTAGGTTCTTCATCAACTTGTAACTCTTGAATAGTTTCTGGCTCTTTCTCGTCTTCTATTTCAACAGTTCTATTGCCTTCTGGTGAAGTTTCATTTGCTACCATCTCTGGCTCTTTTTCTTCATTTTTAGGTTCTTGTTTTACTTCTTCAACCTTTGGTTCTTCCACCTTAACTTCTTGAGCTGGTTTAAAACTAGCTACTGGCTTTTCATCAACATTAATAATAATTCTCGCTTTTTTAAAAAATCCACCTTCGCTCAATATTTGAATATCAACATCTTCCATATTTAGTCCAAGTTCTGCAAGTCCTTTTTTTCTTGCATCTTCAACTGACTTTCCTGTAAACTCAAAACTTTTCATATTTTATCTCCTTTGTTTAATTATTTTCTAACATAATCTGGTATTGTTGTATCTGCTTTTTCTTTTTTATCTTCTAATTTGTTTAATATAATGTTAATTAAATAAGTAAATAACATTGCAGTTAAACTATTTGTAATAATGTATATTGCAAACGCACTTGTATAAGAGAAAGTAAAGAATATCATAACAAGTGAAAGTATAATACCCATTGTTGGTTTTGGTTTTGCACCTTTAATTTGATTACCTTTTTTATCTTTTGTTCTTATTCCAGCAGTAGATAACCACGATGACAAGAATGTAATAACACCTGATAGTACAATTAATACAAGATAGCCATTCCATTGCCCTTGATATTTTTGATTGATTGATGCTGTAACTAAATCATAATCTAACCTAAATTTATTCACTGCATCTGCACCAATTGTTTTTGCATACATGTTTGATTGTTCTGTTGCGTTAAAGAAGGATTTTATATCATCAATAGTTTTTGTAGCATCAACATTATAAGTTTTTCCATCAACTTCAACTTCTGTTAATTCTGTGGCACTTGATACAAATACAGTATTATCTTTAACGTAAGGCAAAATATATGTATTTTCGCCAACTTTGTATGTTTTTGTTGCTTCCTGTGTAAGATAATAATAAGAAATACCTAAATCTACATTTTCATAAACACTTACAATAGAACTATAAATTACATTGTAAGTTAAGTCACCATCTTGTGCTTTGATTGTTATGGTAGTTGGATTTGTTGCAGTTTCTGTAACATCATAAAGTGCATATATATTACCTTGTAAATCAACATAAGGCTCCACATATTTATTACCATCAACATCTTCTAAAACTGCAGAGTTTGTTGATATTATAATATAAGTTACACCTGATGCCTCATGTTTGTATGCCTTAAAAGAAGTTGCAGTGCTTTTTATAAATTCATCTGATTTTGGAAATACTGATGACCAATTATCCGGACGCCAAACATTTTTAATAACCAAAAAACCTTGCTTAACTTCTTCATATTTTTGTGCAGCTGCTTGCTGTGATATTTCTATAACATTAGGGTTAGAAATATTATCTTTATACGTTGTTCTGTATGTTTGTTCTATCGTGTAATACTCATAATTTATTTGAGAACGGCTTATATTTCCTAGTCCTGCAAACAAAGTAAAAAATACCACCATTGTAACAATCATGTAAACAAGCATTGCAAGACAACTGTTTGTTGGACTCATATTGTATTTTTTATAAAGTTCTGCCTGTTTTTGTTGCATTATTTGTTGATTGTTGCCATATTTCTTTTTAATTTGCTCTAGTTCTGGTTGCATTAATGTTTGTTGCGCTGTCATTTTTCTCGTAACTTTTCTTTGCCAAAAATCTAATGGAAACATCAAAACTTTTAAGCATATTGTTAAGAGAATAATTGCAACGCCTATGCTACCTACACCTGCAAACCATTTAATAATGCTTTCCCACACGCCACTTGGCCATGCAGTTGGTGCAAGTAAATTTGCTAAATAATCCATTTTATATCTCCTTTAATATTATCTGGTACATAATCTTTTCCACCCTTGGTGCCCGGCCTACATTTTATTAATCTTTTACACGTTAAAAAAATCCCTTCAAACACACCAAATCTTTTAATTGCAATGATGCCATATGTTGAACATGATGGCGTAAATTTACAAGATTTTGGGAGCAATGGAGAGATTAAAATCTTATATAAATATATTAATAAAAGTGCCAAAAGCTTAAATGGATAAAAGATAATGTTTAAAAATTTTTTCATAATTCTTTAAATAATTTTGCTTTTTTTAGTAATGACACAACTTGACCTTCAATTTCTAAAAATGGTGTATCTATAATTGTAGGCTTTGCTACAAATATCAATGTGTGTTTTTCAACAATATTATCTTGATATTTTGTAACAATTTCTCTTAGTTTTCTTTTAACACTATTTCTTACAACAGCCTTGCCTACTTTTTTTGTTACAGAAAATCCAACTTTGTAGCCACTTGCCCAACTAGAAGTATAGACAAGCACAACATCTTTTTCTCTAAAAGAATTGCCATTTTTAAAGGTCCAATTAAATTGTTTTCGTTTTTTTAACCTATATTCTTTTTTCATTTTTTTACAATAATTCTATTTTCGCCAGTTCGACAGAGATGCGAAACCAGTCATTATTTATGTTTTATAGTTAAAACCCTACGACCACGACGACGACGGCGAGAAAGTACTTGTCTGCCTTTTTGTGTTGCCATTCTTTGTCTAAATCCATGAACTTTTATTCTGTGTCTTTTTTTTGGTTGATATGTTCTTTTCATAACGTGCTCCTTTAGTACTATAATTAAAAACAAGAAGTAACTTCTTGCATGCTATAAGCGAAATAAGTATATAACAAAATACCCTGTTTTGTCAAGTGATTATAATAAATATTGACTAGTATAAAATAATATAGTTACAAAAAATGAGACCTTTCGGTCTCATAATGAAATGTTGGCTATACAAGTGAATAAATAAAGTATAAAGTTAGGATAACTTGACTGTTACAGGAGTTTGCTTATGGCAGAGTTAGTGGCATACAGTGCCACACAACTCATTGGCAACTTTTTGTGATGAAATAACAAAAAAAGTGCGATTAAATCGCACTTAATGAAATGTTGGCAATGAGCTATCTTTCCAGCCCGTTTCCAGACTAGTATTTTTGCCGCTGTAAGTCTTAACTTCTGTGTTCGAGATGAGAACAGGTGAACCCTTACGCTAAAATCACCAACAATGGTTGAATGTGATAGCACATTCACAACTGCATAATAATAGAAAATAATTAACAATATATTTAAAAACTTGCATCAGTTTGTTAAACTGAAAATCATTTTGTGATCAAGCCCTCGTTTTATTAGTATCGGTCAGCTACACGTCTCTCAACGCTTCCACCTCCGACCTATCAACCTCGTAGTCTACAAGGAAACTTACTAGCTTATGCTATGGGATATCTAATCTTATGGCGAGTTTCACGCTTATATGCTTTCAGCGTTTATCTCTTCCGCACTTCACTACCCTGCTATGCCACTGGCGTGACAACAGATGCATCATTGGTGCGTCCACCCCGGTCCTCTCGTACTAGGGGCAGCCCCATTCAAATATCCTACGCCCACGGTGGATAGGGACCAAACTGTCTCACGACGTTTTGAACCCAGCTCGCGTGCCACTTTAATCGGCGAACAGCCGAACCCTTGGGACCTACTACAGCCCCAGGATGTGACGAGCCGACATCGAGGTGCCAAACCTCCCCGTCGATGTG
>CAMOCI010000037.1 GCA_946610635.1 uncultured Clostridia bacterium
CATAAATCAAAACTTTTTTATAGGTAATGATGGCGCTAAAATGCACGAACTTGGCTTTTACTATGTTGTTAATGCTGTTAATGAAAATAATATTAATACAAATGATTATTACAGAGAAGAGTTAGATAAAGGTAAAATTCAACATCTAAATTTTAAATGGGTAAGTAAAGAAGAATTAAAAAAAGTTGATTTTCGTCCGCACTTTTTAATTGATTGCTTAGATAATATAGAACCATTGTTAAAAATCACAAGAGATTAAATCTTGTGATTTTTTTTGTTAAATAAATTTTTTTATACATTGATACTTTAAATTTTATGTGATATAATAAATATATGGGTTTAGTTAGCTGGTTTAATGGATTATTTAAAAAAGGTATTCAGTTAAGTGGTATAAGTGATGATACCTTGGTGGCTATTCAGCAAAGTGGTAAAAAAGTTAAGTTTGGTACGTCCCTAGATGTACCACAAAATTTTGTATGCATATTGGTTTATAAAAATAAAGTTGCTGATGTTTTTACAGAAGGTAGATATAGATTAGATACAAATAACATGCCACTTTTAACAAGAATGGAGAAGTTGACAAAAACAGATAAAAAAGGTAACTTACCAAAAAACTTTAAAGCAGATATTTATTATGTAAATTTAAAGCAATTTAAAAAACTTAATTTTGCTTCTTTTGATTATGTTTATATAAAAGATAAAAATTATAAAGGTGTAAATGTTAAGTTGGTTGGTAATTTTGGTTTTGCCATAAAAAGCCCAGTTGATTTTATGGAGGCAATGTTTACAAGTTTTGGAATTGTAAGAGATAAAATAGCAAAGGATGAAATTGCAGGCTGGGTTGGCGAAATTGCTGTTAAATATGTGCAAAAGAAGAAGCCGACGGTAGAAAAAATGTATATTAGAGATACATCTTGTTTTGAGGGTTTGGTTGATGCTTTAAACAAAGAACTTTATGATTGTGGACTTACCATAAGTGCTTGTGAAATTACAGATGTTATATTTCCTAAAAATGTTTACAAAAAAATTTCATTATCTTATGATGAATTGCACGAAAAACAGCAAAAACAATATGTACCAGAGGTTAATATTGGTAACAACCCAGTTAAAAATGCTTTGGAGCATGATTTTGAAAATCAATCTAACAACATATATGGTTTAGAAGCACAAAAGATAGAAGATGAAGCAAATATAAAACAAGTGGTGTTGGAAGCACCAAACAACAATTTACAAGATAAAAATGCTGAAGTTGTAAATAACATAGAAATTGCAGAAAATGTTAGCAATAATTTTGAAAGTGCAGAAAGTGATGTTCAATATAGTATTAATAATCAAAACAATGAGCAAGTTGAAAATATTCCTAGCACTCCAGCACAATTTGGCACAACTGTCACATTGACCGAAGATGAACAAAAAAGAGTAGAATACAAAAGATGCTTACAATGCGGGTCATATAATTCTGTTAGCGCTGATAGTTGTTTTGCATGTGGACATAAGTTCAAAAATTAGTATCGACAATTAAAACATAATATGCTATAAAAATGTTAGGAGATTAATTTATAAAAATGGTTAATAAAAACAAACAATCAAATACAAATAATGATGTAAAAAAATGGAAGTATGGGGTTATAATAAGTTTGGCGATGTTCAATATTTTGGATATTATAAAGAAGAAGACTTTAACAATACATCAGCTAAATTTAAAGTGGCTTATTATGAATATATGAAGTATTTTTATGAACAAAAAACAAACATACTAATGGTTTATCAGGCAGATATAAAAAAGCAGCAAAAAATTTATCTAAAATGGAAGATATAGAAGGTATTTTTAGATATGATTGTGACAAAAGCATCATAAGGGAAAGTGTATTTACTACGGAAGAACTTTTTAATCTTTAAATTATAATTAATAAAATCAAGTGCAAATTAGTGCTTGATTTTTTTATTTTTATGATTTATAATGGATGGGTATATGAAAAAAGTAGAAATAACAAAGGATATGACACTTGCAGAAGTGCTTAATTACAGAAAAAATGCGCCAGAAATATTACTTGGTTTTGGCATGCATTGTTTTTCTTGTCCAATAAGTCAAATGGAAACTATTGAAGAAGCGTGTCAAGTACATGACTGTGATTTAAATTTGCTTTTAAAAAAGATAAATGAAATTGATTAATACTCTTAATTATCAATTTTAGTTTACTAGCAATATATAATATAGTTGCAAATGTTTCAAATCGATACAAAAATAATTAGAAGGTAAAAAGAAATGAACGAAAGAATTAGTTTTATAGAAGGACAAAAGAAAAGACTATTAAATCAAATATCATCAAAGGTTGCAGAGTTTAAACTTGCAGGCAAAAACCTTGGTGTGTTTTTAACTATTGAAGAAGATGGACATATTAGAAAGCCGAGAGATTTTGAAGATGTCGATTTGCCAGTTTTAGGTGTAGATTACTCAAAATTAACAAAAAAAGAAAAAACTGCTTACGACAAAAAATATTTTGCAAGCGTTTCATTTTTGATTGACAATTATAACGAAGCCAACAGAAAATACAATGAACTTTTTGACGAGCTCGATGTTTATGAAAAAATGGATTTGTTGCAATCTCAAATAAAAGCCTTGCAAATTGAAGAAAAAAGGGCAGATATTTACACTGCAACACTATTAAAGCAAAGTGAAGAAAAATTAAGTGATAAACTTGATAGCAACAAAGTTTTGAGTATGGATAAACTTGTTGAGATTAATAAAGAAGTTTCGCAAATCAATTACATAAAAGCAAGTTTGGCTTTAAAACAATCTAGTTTAGAAAAATTAAAAGAAAGTTTATAATTTATAAATCTGCCCAATATGGCAGGTTTTTTATTTCTATTTTTTTAACTAAAAACAAGTATTTTGCAATTTGTTCAACATTTACTTTTTACTTTAAAAAAAGGCAAAAAATAATTTAAAAAACTTTTAAAAAAGTGTTGACATTGCATTTTATATATTATATAATATAGGCAACTGTGGATACATGGGTTGAGGCATGAGGTTACTTATAGCGCCATTAGACTATAAGAAAACTTGTGCTGACAAGTCTAGAAAAATCTAGGCGAATGAGCAAGACCACATCGTCCCACTTTTTTTAAGGTCCACGGTAGGAAACACACGGGTCGGTGTAAATACTATTCGAACTTGCTTATAAAATAATGGAGGATACAGATGGCAACACAAAAAATCAGAATCAAATTGAAAGCGTTTGATCACAGCTTGATTGATGAGGCAGCAGTAAGAATCGTTGCAACAGCAACAAAACTTGGTTGTAAAATTAGCGGTCCTATTCCACTTCCAACACAAAAGGAAGTTGTAACAGTTATCCGTTCACCACACAAGCACAAAGATAGTCGTGAGCAATTTGAAATCAGAACTCACAAAAGAGTGATTGATATCATTTCACCAAATGCAAAAGCCGTTGATGGTCTTATGAGATTGGACCTTCCAGCTGGTGTTGATATTAACATAAAACTATAATCAGTAGGAGAGTCATAAAGAAATGAAAGAAATTTTAGGAAAGAAACTTGGAATGACCCAAATATTTTCCCCAGAAGGCTTAATTGTTCCTGTTACTGTTGTAGAAGCTGGACCATGCAGTGTTATACAAAGAAAGACAGCAGAAAAAGATGGCTACGAGGCAGTTAAGGTTGCATTCCAAAATACAAGAGAAAGTTTAAAAAACAAAGCCGAGCTTGGCGAATTTAAAAAAGCAGGCGTAGAAGCAAAGAAATATGTTGCAGAACTTAAATTTGATAGCTACGACAACTTGTCAGTAGGTAGCGAAATTAAATGCGATATATTTAACGAAGGTGAGAAAATTGATGTCACCGGCACAACAAGAGGTAGAGGTTTTACGGGAGTTATCCAAAGATGGAATGCTCAACGTCACAGAATGACACACGGTGTTTCACTTGTTCATAGAGCCCCAGGTTCAAATGGTGCAAATTCATCAGTTTCAAGAGTTTTAAAAGGTATGAAAGGTCCTGGTCATTATGGTCACGAAACTGTTACAATTCAAAACCTTGAAGTTGTTAAAGTTGATACAAACAGAAATGTACTTCTTATAAAAGGTTCTGTTCCAGGTCCAAAGGGTGCAATTCTTAAAATTAAGAGTGCTGTAAAAGCATAAGATGAAAGGAGTTACAAAATATGCCAAAAGTTAAAGTTTATAATATTAAAGCAGAAGCTTGTGGGACTATGACTCTTAGCGACGAAGTGTTTGGTGTAGAATACAAAGAAGCACTCATTCACGATGTTGTAGTAGCATATCTCGCAAATCAACGCCAAGGCAATAAAAGCACCTTAACAAGAAGTGAAGTTAGGGGACATCACAAAAAACCTTGGGCACAAAAACATACAGGTAGAGCTCGTCATGGTGACACAAAAGCTCCACAATTTACAGGTGGCGGTGTAGTATTTGCACCAAAGCCAAGAGATTTTAGTTTAAAAGTTAATGCAAAAGCAAAAAGAGTTGCTTTTAAAAGTGCATTAAGTCAAGAACTCGCTCAACAAGAGCTTACAGTTTTGGACGAAGTTAAATTAGAAGCTCCAAAAACAAAATATGCGCAAGCAATGTTAGACGCATTTAAATACACAAAGCCAACATTATTGGTTGTAAGTGGCGACAATGCAGATTTGCTTAGAGCAAGTGCAAACATACAAAATCTTTTAGTAGTAGATGCAAAACTTGCAAATACTTATGAAGTTGTTGCTAGTACAAATGTACTTATTACAAAAGATGCAGTTAAAGCAATTGAGGAGGCATACACAAAATGAAACAATACGATGTTATAATTAAACCGGTGTTGACAGAAAAAAGCTATGCCGACATTGCAAATAAAAAATACACATTTGTTGTTAAAAAAGATGCAACAAAACCAGAAATCAAAAAAGCTGTTGAAAGCATTTTTGGAGTTAAAGTTTTAAAAGTTAATACAACAAACGTTGGTGGAAAAGAAAAATCACAAGATAGGGGAAGAACTCATGGCTTTACAGCAAGCTATAAAAAAGCTTATGTACAACTTACAGCTGATAGCAAGTCAATTGAATTCTTTGACAGCCTATCATAATTAGGAGGATAAGATATAATGGCTATTATTACAAAAAAACCTACTTCACCTGCTATGCGTGAATATACAACTGCTGACTATTCTGTTTTAACAAAAAAAGCTCCAGAAAAAAGTCTTCTTAAACCAAACAAAAAGTCTGGTGGTAGAAATTCTTATGGTAGAATAACAGTTCGTCATATCGGTGGTGGAAATAGACAAAAATACAGAGTTATAGATTTCAAACGTAACAAAGATGGCATTCCTGCAAAAGTTGTTAGTATTGAATATGACCCAAATCGTTCAGCATATATCGCTTTGCTTAACTATGCTGATGGTGAAAAAAGATATATTCTTGCACCAGAAGGTTTAAATGTTGGTGCAACAGTTATGAGTGGACCAGAAGCAGAAATCAGCGTTGGTAACTGCTTACCACTTGAAAATATGCCAGTAGGTATCACGGTTCATAATATAGAAATGCAACCTAACAAGGGTGGCGCTATGGCAAGAAGTGCTGGTATTGAAGCAATGCTTATGGCAAAAGAAAATGGCAGAGCAACTTTAAGACTTCCAAGTGGAGAAATGAGAACAATTAATCTTAAATGTCGTGCAACTGTTGGACAAGTTGGCAACCTAGACCACGAAATTGTTTCTCTTGGTAAAGCTGGTAGAAATCGTCACATGGGCGTTAGACCATCAGTACGTGGTGCAGTTATGAATCCTGTTGACCATCCACACGGTGGTGGTGAAGGTAAAAACCCAGTAGGTCACGCAGGACCAATGACACCATGGGGTAAACCAGCACTTGGTAAGAAGACAAGAAATAAGAAGAAAAATTCAAGCAGATTTATAATCAAGCGTGTTAATTAATAAATAGGGAGAAGAAATATGAGTAGATCATTAAAGAAAATGCCTTACGTTGAAGAAAGGCTTAAATCAAGAGTTGAAAAAATGAACGAAAGTGGTAAAAAACAAGTTATCAAAACTTGGAGCCGTAGTTCTACAATTTACCCAGAATTTGTTGGTCATACAATCGCTGTTCATAATGGCAGAAAACATATCCCTGTTTATTGTACAGCAGACATGGTTGGTCACAAATTGGGCGAATTTGCACCTACAAGAACATTTAAAGGTCATCCAGTAAGTGCAAAGGATAAAAAATAGAGTGAGGTAAAAAAATGGCAAAGAGAATGAGAGAAAAGAAAGAAGAAAGACTTGCACAAAAAGATACAAGACCTCATGCAACAGCAAGCTTTGTTAGAATGAGTCCATCAAAAGTTGCAAGAGTACTTGATGGTATCCGTGGCAAAAAATATTCTGAAGCACTTGCTATTTTGGAACTTGCTCCATATTATAGTGCTGACGAAATTAAATCAGTATTAAATTCAGCAGCAGCTAATGCAGAACATAACTTGGGTTTAAATAAAGACGACCTTTATGTTGCAGAATGTTACGCAAATGCTGGCGCAATGCTTAAAAGAATGATGCCAAGAGCAAAAGGTAGAGGCGTTAGAATTTTAAAAAGAACAACACATATCACAGTAGTTTTAGACACTGTTAAGTAATAAAGGAGAATTGATTAATGGGACAAAAAGTTAATCCAAATGGATTTAGAATTGGTGTTAATAAAGATTGGAATTCTC
>CAMOCI010000038.1 GCA_946610635.1 uncultured Clostridia bacterium
AATATGGAAATATTGTTCAGAGCTATACTTTAATTGATCAAGATTATTATAATTACATTACGGAAAATCAATATAATAGCTTACAACTTAAAGATTATTTTAAAACTCAAGATTTAGAAATTGACTTATCAAAAGATTATTATGTTAAACATTTTGTCCAATTAACAAGTTTAGACAATTATGATTTAAATAATTTGTACGAATTGATTGATGATGAATATGTAAAAGTGGAAGATGAAACACTAGATAATTCAAAAACTTATTACTTTTTGCAATATAAAAAAGTTGAAAACCCTATAGTTGATAATATTGCAGAATATTATGAAACTGGTTATATAAGATACTTTGTATCGTCAAAAGATGAAATAATTGATAATGATAAAAATTATTATGAATATACAAATTATGTAATTGTAAAAGAACCAAATATTGATTTAATATCTAGTTATTATGTTATAGTTGATAACGAGTATATCAAGACAAGCGATACTGAAATAGATACTAACAAGACATATTATGTTAAGGAAAATGATTACTCATATCAAATTGTACCACAAGACAGAGTTATAATTGCTGATTTATCAAAATACTTTGAAGCGGTTTATAGCAAAGAAGAGTATTATGAATTATCACAACCAACTTACATTCAAGTTGATATGCCAACAAGTCAATATTCATCAATTTACTATGAAAAATTAAATGATGGAACTTATGCTTTGATTAGTAATTATGATGACAATGGAACATACTATTACAAAGAGAATTATGCAAAGATTAAAGCTAACCATTGCATTGATAATTCATTTTATAAATTTACTGTTAAACTAACAAAAGAGCAAAATGGTGATAATTATAGTTACAACATAGAGCTATCACAAAATGTAAAGCATATTATGCAAACATTGTATCTAACTTTAGATTTAAAAGTTGATATAGTTAATATACAAGATAATTATACTTACTCATATTCTGGCTTCTATTATAATATTATGATAGAAGGTTTTGAACAATAATTAAACAAAAAAAACAAGCAATAAAATGCTTGTTTTTTTGATTATAAAACTATACAAGTTATCAAAAGTTACCAATCTTCTTTGCCGCGTGTGTAGTCTTTAATGTCATCATAGTAGGCAAAATAGTTATCTTTAAAATGTTTAATTTGCTCTAATTCTTTTTTCTTTTTAATTCTTTCTTTTTCAGTTAATTTTTTATCTTGCAATTTGTTTGATTTGTTTTTTGTCATGTTTTAATTATATAACATTTAAAAATTTTTTTCAACTTTTGCAAAATGTTTTAAAAGTTTGTTTTATTTATGTAATTAATATATAATATTATTATACAATATAACTAATATAGTTTTGATTTTTAGTACAGAGCGAAGATATGATGATTGAAAAAAATGAAGATAATTGGTTAAAAATAGATAATGCTGGGCTTATATATCCATCAGCTAGCAGTGAAAAGTGGAACAATGTTTTTAGGGTTTGTGCATATTTAAAAGACGATGTCAATCCTGATCTTTTGCAACAAGCTTTAAACATTGTTATTTTGCGTTTTCCTAACTTTGATGTATCTATAAGGCGTGGCGTTTTTTGGTACTATTTTCAAAGTTTAAAAGATTTTCCTATCATAGAAGAAGAAAAAACATATCCATGCAGGCGTATGGAAATAAACGCCAAAAAGCATTTGTTTAGAGTGCTGTACTATAAAAATAAAGTTAGTTTTGAAACTTTTCATGCAATAACAGATGGTGGCGGTGCACTTCAATTTTTAAATAGTTTGCTTTGTTGTTACTTTAATTTACTAGGCAAAAATATTAATGAAAAAGAACTTGAATATAGTTATAAAGATAAGCCTAGTATTGAAGAGGTAGAAGACAGCTTTAAAAGGTTTGCAGATGGTTCAGGCACTACCAAAAGACTTTTTAGGCATGCATATCAGGTACATGGCACACCAGAACAAAATGGCAAGTTAGATGTTATAACGGCTGTTTTAAGCACTGAAAAGTTGCACAAAATAGCAAAAGAACATAATGCTACAATAACTCAATTTTTGGTAGCAGTTTATGCACTATCAATAATAAATTATAAAAAACTCACAATTCAAAAGAAAAGGCCAGTTGTTATCAGCGTACCTATTAGTTTAAGAAAATACTTTGGTAGCAAAACTTTAAGGAATTTTTCTAGTTGGGTTGACATAGTTTTTGATGATAAAAATAAAAATGCCAATTTAGATGATTTAATTGATATTGCAAAAGAGCAGATGTCAGTAATAAATAAAGACTATTTACAAAAAAATATCAATATGAATATTAAAACAGAAAAGAATTTTTTTGTAAGAATAATGCCATTGTTTATTAAAAAAATTGCTCTACAACTTTCATACAAGTTTTTTGGCGAAGGTTCATATACAACGGTGTTAACAAATTTGGGCAAGGTATCAGTTCCTAGTGGCTTTGAGAATTTGGTTGATAGATATGATTGTTTGCTTTGTAAAAGTATAATAAATGCTATTAATATAGGTGTTATAAGTTTTAATGATAAATTTTCAATAACTTTTACAGGCGCAATAAGGGAACACAATATAGAAAAAGAATTTTGTCGTATGCTTAAAAACTTTGGACTCGATTTAGTGATTTACACAAACATAAAATAAGGAGATAGAGATGCTACATTGTGATAAATGTGATGTTGATATTAAAGATAATATAAATAATTGTCCACTTTGTGGCAGAGATTTAGATAATAAAACACAAATTCAAAGTTTTGTTTGTTATCCAGATGATAAAATTTGGATAAGTAAACGCAATATTTTAATTAATATGTTATTTTTTATATCAATTATTGGGGTTGTAATAAGCATATTTTTAGAATTATTAATTTTTAAAAGAATTTGGTACAATTGGTATGTTATAACTGGTGAAGCATTGTTTTTACTAGCAATTATTGCACCTTTAAAGTTTAGATGGAGTTTTTCTGCTATTAGTTTGATTGATAGTTTAACAATTTGCTCTTACATTTTGTTTTTGGAATTATTTACACATAGCTTTGGTTGGGGACTAAACTATGCCATACCTATGTTTTTGTTGTTCTGTACTTTGTATACGACAATAATAATAGTGTCAAGAAATTACTATCAAGGCTATGACTTTGTTGTATGTTTGCTAGTATTAGCAATTTTAAGCACAGCAATATTTTTGTATAATTTGCTTTCTGGTGGTATAATGTGGCCATCACTTGTGACATTTTTAACTTCTGTTACATGCTTTATAGGATTTTTGATTTTTAAATTTAAAAAAGTAAAAGCGCAAATAGAAAAAAAATTTTTTATTTAACACATAATAAGGATAGAGTATGAATACATTAGATATTTTAATTGCTATAAACTATGGACTATGCATACTTTTGGTGCTTGAAATGATTTTTATAGGAAAAAAGAAGCCCGAAAGAATTATTGCATGGACTATTTTTATGTTTATTCCTTTTATTGGCTTATTCTTTTATCTTATCATTGGTTCTGGTCTAAACAGATTTTCTAGACAAATGATAAAGAAATTTGAATTATCAAGTAAATCATACAATTTACATATCAAAAAACAAATTAAACTACTTAAAGATAGTGATGAATTATCAACATATCCAGAACAATTTAAAGATATAATACTTTTAAACTTAAATAATGCAGATAGTATTTATTCAAAAAATAACAGCACTCAATATTTCTTAGACGGGCAATCAGTATTTAATTCTTTAAAAGAAGATATTAAAAAAGCACAAAGCACTATTAATTTAGAGTTTTATATATTTGAGCATGATAAAACTGGTAAAGAACTTATAAATTTATTAACCGAAAAAGCAAAGCAAGGCATAGAGGTTAAAGTTATTTATGACGCTATTGGCAGCATTAAAACTAACAGACTCATGTTTAAAAAATTAATAAAAGCTGGTGGCAAAGTCATTGTGTTTTTTCCACCATTTTTAAATATCAAGATGTTAAATTTTAAAGCAAATTACAGAAATCACAGAAAAATTTGTGTAATTGATGGTAAAATTGGATATACAGGTGGATTTAATATTAGAGATGATCACATGGGAAAAATTAAAAGACTATCTCCTTGGCGTGATACATCTATAAAAATTTATGGTGGTGCAGTGCATAGTTTACAAAATATATTTTTAAGTGATTGGCGTTTTGCTGTTAAAGATAATTCTAGCCCAGAATCATACATTAACGACAAGTATTTTCCCACTATCAAAAATGAAGATGGTGAAAATGTGCCTATGCAAGTTGTTGTTAGTGGGCCAAATAACAACAGCCAACAAATAAAGCAGTTTATGTTAAAAATGATATATTCTGCAAAAAAATCTATTAAAATTCAAACGCCTTACTTTATTCCAGATGATAGTTTTCTTGGTGCATTGCAACTAGCGCTATTAAGTGGGGTTAATGTAGAATTAATGTTCCCTAAAAAAGTTGATCACTGGCATGTACATTACGCAAGTTTAAGCCATATCAACGATTTGCTAGCTTATGGATTAAAAGTTTATATTTACGATGGTTTTATTCATAGCAAAGTTTTAATGGTTGACGATGAAATAATAACACTTGGCAGTTGTAACATTGACATACGATCTTTTGCACTAAATTTTGAGGATAATGTAATTCTATATGATAACAACAAGGCACTAGAATATTCTAATTATTTTGAGAAAGATAAAGAGCATTGCAGTGAATATACAGAAAAGCAAAGAAAAAAGAAAAATATATTTGTTAAAATTCTAATCAGTTTTTGCAGGTTATTTTCAGCATTACTTTAATATATATTGTAAATTTTTGATTATACTTTACAAAAATAAAAATATCAAATATAATATTAATATAAAAGGAGTTTTTATGGAAGGAAAAAAATTTTCACTTAATAATATAATAACAAATAGTATTGTGCAAATGAAGGGAAAATGCAGAAAAATATTTGCAGTTTCAATAATGCAATACATGACTTTTTTGTTACCATACTTATTTACACGTAGTCTGCTTATATCTTTTGCTGTATATGTTTTGTTTATGCCGGGAATTATCAAATTTTTGGGTAATATGGAAAGTTTTAAAGCAGAAGATGCATTTAAATTTAACAAAACATTTGTTACTCAATTATTAATTTCATTATTGTTTGTGCTTGTTTTTGGAGTTGGTAGCGTATTACTAATATTCCCTGGGGTAATGTTTTTTACTAATTACGCTTTGGTTTTTGATGAAGCAAAAAATGGAGATAAAGATGTGCTTGGTGCATATAAAGCTGCTAAGGAAAACACAAAAGGCTACAGAGGCAAAATGGCATTGCTATGCCTAGCATTTATGCTTATACTTATTTTGCTAGTTGGTTTAGGAATATTAATCTCTTGGTTATTTAGTTTATTTATTCCTGCACTCACATATAGTTACGGTTTTATCTGGTCATTCTTACTGCTTCCTATGTTTTATTATGTTGGCACAATTTTAGGCGTATCGGTATTTATGATTTTTGTATTACCAGTTGAATTACTTGCAATATCAAATATGAAAGGTGCTATTGCACAAGATAAATTATACAGAAGTGCAATAGAACAAGAAAAAGACCAACAAAATAATGTTGATGCGGAAAAAAATAAAGAGTTGCCAGAAGAAAAAGAAAATAAGCAAGAAGAAAAAGATGGTGATGAACCAGCAGATTACATATTTTAGTAACAATTAAAGTGCTTTTTAAAAGCACTTTTTTTTTGCACAATATAAATTTTTAGTGTCATACTAATTTATAAAGTTTGTAAAGTTTTTAATAAATTCATTATTAATAAAAAAATGCAACTTTAATTTTAAAGTTTGCATATTTTTTTTGTAATTTAAGATACTAAAATTGAGAGGTTAAAATGAAAGCGACAGGTGTTGTAAGAAGAATTGATGAGTTAGGGCGCATAGTTATACCAAAAGAGATTAGACGCACTTTAAGGATTAAAGAAGGTACGCCACTAGAAATATATAGTGGGGACAGTGGGGAATTATACCTAAAAAAGTATTCACCTATTGTAGAACTTGGAGAGTTGAGCGCAGAAGTTTGTGAAAGTATATTTGCTACAACAAATAACAATGTGCTTGTAACAAATATGGAAACTGTGATTTCTGCAAGTGGTACCAAAAAGAATAATTACATAAACATCATGATTGATAGTCATATAGAAAGATTGATTAATGCAAGAAAAACTCAAATTGTATCTATGGCAGATGAAAATACAAGAGTTTTTACAGAAGCAGAGAACATTAAACTCTATGTTATTAGTCCAATTATAGCTAATGGTGATGTTTATGGTTCTATCATAATTTTTAACGAAGCAAACAATTTGGGAGAAACAGAAATACGTGTGGCAAGCGCGTTTGCTGAATATTTAGGAAGGCAAATTAGTTAATGACAAAAATTAAAAACAATTTTTTAACAGGTGCTTTAATATTAGCAGTATGCAGTATAATTTCTAAAATATTAGGTGCAATATACAAAATACCACTTTTAAAAATACTTGGCAGTGATGGGTTGGGTGAGTATCAAATGGTTATTTCTGTTTACGCACTTTTTTTGGTGCTTGCATCTAGTGGTATGACTGTAACCCTTAGCAAACTAATTTCAAGAGAAACAACTTATAACAATAAATTTAATCAAAAAAAATATTTGCTTGCAGGTATTACAATA
>CAMOCI010000039.1 GCA_946610635.1 uncultured Clostridia bacterium
ATCAGTTTTTTATCTAATTTTAAAATAACAGGAGAAATTTAGTGGAATTATTATTAAGTGATTATGAATATCAAAATGATATCTTTGACGTAGCCAGAGAGTTTTTTCCTGCAACGATTGATGATACTTCTGTTATAAAACTAGATTATAAAACGACAGATGAAAATGTTGATATTGATATTCAAATTAATTCTATTAATGGTAAAAAATCTTACCAAAAAAGTTTTGATACTAATAATGGCGAAGGAGTTAAAAGTAGGCTAAAACTAGGACTTTATGATGCACTAAGTGATTATTTTAACAAATTTTTGCCTTATGGCTGTTTAACGGGAGTAAGACCAACAAAAGTTGTTTATTCATTACTTCAAAAGGGCTTAAAACTATCTCAAATACCATCATATTTTAGAGAAAATTATAGAGTTAGTAAAGATAAAATTAATTTAATATTAGAAATTATAGAAAATCAAAAGCCAATTGAAAGAAACGATAATTTAGTTGATTTTTATGTTAATATCCCATTTTGCACAACAAAATGCAGTTATTGCAGTTTTATTTCTGCACCTATTGATAAAGTGCAAAATTATATTACGCCTTATGTTGATACGCTTTTAAAAGAAATAGAATTTACAAAAAAACTAATAAGAGAAAAATGCTACATTGTTAAAAACGTATACATTGGTGGTGGTACACCAACTGCAATACCTACCAACGAACTTGAAAGAATTTTGGAATCACTAACGTTTGGAGAGATTAAAGAATTTACAGTCGAAGCAGGAAGACCAGATACTATTGATAAGGAAAAATTGGATTTATTACAAAAGTATAATGTTACAAGAATATCTGTTAATCCACAAACTTTTAATGATGAAGTTTTAAAAGGTATAGGTAGGGCACATTGTGCAGTTGATACGATAAAAACTTACGAACTTGCAAGAAATTATAATTTTGATATTAATATGGATTTGATTGCAGGACTACCAAAAGAAACTTTAAAAAGTTTTAAAAATAGCATTGACAAAGTTATTGATTTAAACCCAGAAAATGTTACTGTGCATACATTATGTTTAAAAAGAGCAAGTTCTTTTGCTATTGAAAATGAAAATATTTTTAAAACTTCAAAAACAGAAAAAATGCTTGAATATGCACAAAAACAGTTGTATAAAGCAGGCTACAAGCCTTATTATTTGTATAGACAAAAAAATCAAGTTGATAATTTAGAAAATGTTGGTTATTTTAGAGATAAAACTATTTGTAGATTTAACATTGAGAGTATGGAAGAAACTGCAAGTATAATTGCAGTTGGTGCAAATGCAATATCAAAACGCTATTTTTCACTAGAAAACAGAATAGAAAGATGTGCAAACGTAAAAGATATACCATCTTATATTGTTAGAATTAATGAAATGATTGACAGAAAAAAAGAACTTTTTGATTTAAAATAACAAAAAAATCATATACTATTTGGAGGTAATATGAAATATTATTTAAAAATGTTTTCAAATGGTTTTACATTTAAAGGCAACGCAAGCATAAAAGAATTTTGGTTTGCAGTGCTTTTTGATATGATTTTTTCTGTTTGTGTTCAATTTTTAGCAATTCCATTTATTTTTGATTTTAATGTTTATTATATTGTAGCAAATTCACTTGTAACACTTTATTCTATAATTGTGTTTATACCTATGCTTTCTTTAACAGTACGTAGGCTTCACGACACTGGGCATACTGGTTGGATGATACTTATAACAATAATACCACTAGTTGGTTTAATTATATTGATATATTTGCTTTGTCAACCTTCAATTCATAAGGCAACTTTGCTAAATGAAGATTATAAAAACAATACTGATGAACTATATAATGAAACTTATGCTAGTGCAGAAAGTGATATTAAACCAGATGAATGCGATGTTAATAAAGAGAGTAGTGAAAAAAAATGCAATGAGCAAACAAACCAATCTTTTAACAATTATGATACAAATGATACTCAATTTGAAGAAGAAAACAGTATCGTTAGTGAAGATAAAATCATAATTTCTACTCCTAAAAAAACTAGGGTAGAAAGAATAAGAGAATGTCAAAAACTTTTGGAAGATGGTAAAATAACAAAAGAAGATTATGACAAGATTGTTAGAAAAATTTTAACAGAATAATTTAAGCAACTGCAAAGCAGTTGTTTTTTAAAGTCAATATGTGTATAATTTTTATATGAAAACTAATATCAAACCAAGCATCGTCAAAAATCTAGGACTTTATATTCATATACCATTTTGCGAAAAAAAATGTGATTATTGCAATTTTGTATCATTTTGCAAAGCGCCAAATGAAAAAAACACTTATGTTGATGCCTTAAAAAAAGAAATTATAATACAAGGTGATGCTTATAAAGATTATATTATTGATACAATTTTTATTGGTGGTGGCACGCCTAGTTGTTTACTTGATGGCCAAATTTTGGATATTTTACAGGCAGTAAAAAATAATTTTAATTTAGATAAAAATGCCGAAATAAGTATTGAATGTAACCCTAACAGCATAACACAACAAAAATTGATAGAATACAAGCATGCTGGCATAAATAGAATTTCGATAGGGCTTCAAGTATACAACAATAGACTTTTAAAACTTATCGGAAGATTACACAACAAAAAACAATTTGATAACGCTATAAAGTTTTGCAAAAGTAATGGCTTTGACAACATAAATGTTGATTTAATATTAGGTATTCCAACACAAAAACTTTATGATGTAAAAAAGGAACTACACCACTTAAAAAGACTTAAAGTTAAACATATTTCTGCTTATGGTTTGATTGTTGAAGAAGGTACAAAACTTAGTTTTAACTTAAAAAATGGAGTTTATAATTTGCCAAGTGAAGATTTGCAAGTTAAAATGTATGACTACACAAATAAATTTTTGCAAAAACATGGCTATTTTAGATATGAAGTTAGTAATTTTGCAAAAAAAAGCTTTGAAAGCAAACATAATTTAAAGTATTGGACAAATCAAGAATATTTAGGTTTAGGCTTGAATTCGAGCAGTTATTGTGGATATGAAAGATGGAAAAATACAGATAATTACGAAGAATACATACATAGTATTAATAATAATACATTACTGCAACTTGAAAAAGAAAAAATTGATAAGAAAGCTCAGATTGAAGAATGCGTAATGCTTAGTTTACGTACAAGTTTTGGCTTAAATTGTAATATATTTAAACAAAGATTTGGTTTTGACATTTTACAAAGCAAAAACGTTGTAATAAAAAGTTTAATAAAAAATGATTTAATCAAAATAAATAATAATTGTATTGTTTGTACAGATAAAGGATTTAAAATGTTAAATCAAGTTATTTTGGAACTTATTGATGATTAATATTTAAGCACTAATTAATTTTTAAAGTTTTTAAGTCATATACAAAAATATCTTGTTTTCTACAAAAAACTTCATATATTTTCAAAAAAAATCATATATATCTAATATGCGACTTTGCTCGCAAAAGGGGTGTTATGATTTTAGATAGTTTTATAAACTTTTTAGGCAAAATTATGTGCTTTTCTAGTTTTGTTGGCACTGCAACTGGATTTCCTAAGCCACTAACAACAGCAGAAGAAAATAAACTTGTAGCAAAAATGGAAGCGGGTGACAAAAAAGCACGTAAACGTTTAATAGAACATAATTTAAGGCTTGTTGCTCATATCGTAAAAAAATATTCAAATGCAGGTGATGCAGATGATATGATAAGTGCAGGCACAATAGGTCTTAATAAAGGCATAGATAGCTTTAAGAGTGAAAAAGGTAGTCAATTATCAACATATTGTGCTAGGTGTATAGAAAATGAAATTTTAATGCTTATACGTATGACAAAAAAACACAATCAAGTTTATAGTTTAGAGGACTCGTTGGGAGAAGATAAAGACGGTAACGAAATAACACTAGAAGATACTGTTGGAACAGAAACAGACGAACTTGCAATTAATACAGAAAATAAAATTATTGCCGAAACTATTGATAAAATACTAAAGCAAAATTTAAGTAATAGAGAATATCAAATACTTTGTATGCGCTATGGTTTAAATAACACACCAGCCTTAACACAGATGGAAGTAGCAAAAAAACTAGGCATATCTAGGTCTTACATATCTAGATTGGAAAATAAAGCACTTGTAACAGTAAAAGACCAAATTAAAAGTAAAGATATATTTTATTGATAAATTATATAAAAAAGCCACATAAATAATCTAGTTTTGTGGCGTTTTTTTATGTTTTTTTTAACTTGCATTTTATAATAAAAAAGTAAATTGTTAATTATAATATTTACTATTTGATTAACCCTAACAATAACTTATCTAACAATTTTAAAAATTTTTTTATTTCCCATTTGTGATTAAAGTGAGAAATTGAAACTCGTATTGTGCCACCATTAATTGTACCTAATTTATTGTGGCATAACGGAGCACAGTGTAGACCGGATCTTACGCATATTTTATTTTGATTGAAATAATTAACAACATCACTTGGTTCTATACCTAAAACTCTAAACGAAACGACACCGTTTTTACTGTTTTTGGTTGTATAAATCTTTAAATTTTTTTTCTTATACATTTCGTCTAACAAATATTTTGTTAAGTTTTCGATTTTAGTATTAATTTTCTCAAAATGTTTTTTAACATATTTTGTACCAGCGAGTAGTGAAAAAATCGCTGGAGTTGGACTTGTGCCAGCTTCTAAACTATCTGGATACACAATAGGTGGTAAAAGTTGCTCACTATTAGTACCTGTACCACCAAATTTTTGTGGTTTTATTTCAATATTATTTGCAAAAAGTAATGCGCCAACTCCTTGGCACGCTAGCATGCCTTTGTGGCCAGCAATAGCAAGCATAGATATGCAATCATTTTTCATATTAATTTTTTGATGGCCTGCACTTTGTGCTCCATCCACAAGCAACATAACTCCTTTTTTTTTGCAAATTTCACCAATTTTACTGATATTACTTGTTGCACCTGTAACATTGCTTGTATGATTGATAATTACTAAATAAGTCTTGTCTGTTATAGCGTTTTCTATATCTTTTGGCTCTGTTTCACCTATTGCATTAGTTTTTACCAATGTTGTTGTAATCTTTTTTGCTCTTTTTAGTTGTTCCAAAGGCCTTGCAACAGAGTTATGTTCGTTTGTTGTATATACAACATTGCCACCTTTTTTAACGGTGCCTAATATTGCTAAATTTAATGCCTCTGTGCAACCACTGGTTAGTGCCACATTGCTTGCACCATATCCACCAAAAAAATCATTTAAAAGTTCTCTTGTTTCATAGATTATGTTACCTGCATTTATGCTAATATCATGGCTGCTTCTTCCGGGATTGGCACAATATTTTTTGTTGAGTGCTTTTTTAACTGCAACTTTAACGGAAAGTGGTTTTTTGTTTGTTGTAGATGCATTGTCTAAATATATCATTATTGCTCCTTAAATTATGTAAAAAACACATTTTTTTATTTTCAATAATAATATATTATAGTTTGTAGTTTTTTTGTGAAAACAAAATCATAATTTTACAAAATGTTTAATGTTTGCTGCAAAGTATTTTAAAATTTTATAAATTTAAAAATATATAAGGTTTTACATAATTCAAAAGAAAAGGAGTTTAAGTATGTTTGAGTATATAATTGCAGTTTTTTCATTAAGAACAAGCACAATGCAGTTTAATAGTTTACTTGGCAGAAATGGCATAAGAAGTTTAATTATAGAAACGCCAAAGTCGGCTAGTGCAAGTTGTGGCATAAGCGTTAGGTTTGATGTTAAAAATCTAGGTCAAGCAAAAGAGTTGCTTAAGCATAGTGATATTAAAAATTTTGTTAGATTTTATCATGTTACAAATTTTAGGGGTCAAACTAGATTAATGCCTGTTTAATATTTTGTTGACAAAAATAAAAATAAAATTATAATCAATTATATGAATAATTTTTTATGGATTAGTGGCTTTACAATATTTGGATTAGAAGTAAAATTTTATGGTATTTTAATGGCATCTGCTTTTGTTGTTGGTTTGCTTTTAGCTATAAAATATTGCAAGCAAAAAGGTTATAGCCAAAATTTACCATATGATTTACTTTTGATAGTTTTTCCATCAGCAATAATAGGAGCAAGGCTTAATTATGTGCTTTTCACATCAAGTGAACGTGCATGGTCATTTGTTGAAATTCTGCAAATTTGGAATGGTGGACTTATGATTTATGGTGGAGTTATCTTTGCTGTTATTGCAATAGGTATATATTGTGCAGTAAAAAAGATTAACTTTTTAATTATTCTTGATATGCTTGCACCTATCTTAATTTTAGGCCAAGCAATAGGCCGTTGGGGTAACTTTTTTAACCAAGAAGCGTATGGCTCACTTATAACTAATCCATCTTTTCAGTGGTTTCCATTTGGTGTATATATAGAAAGTTCACATTTCACGCAGTCAGCAGCAGAGCAAGTAGTAAATGCTTATGGCATGGGCGTTCAAGGTGCTTGGTTTAATGCAACATTTTTTTACGAAAGCATTTGGTGTTTAGTGGGGTTTTTCTTGCTTCACTATTTATTA
>CAMOCI010000040.1 GCA_946610635.1 uncultured Clostridia bacterium
TGAACGAGCAGATTTTGCATAAGATTTTCCTTTACATTCAATAATAAACTTTTCACCATTTGTTTTGCCACCAACCATTCGTATATCAGCACCATGTCCATGCAAATTAGATATTACAGCTTTATCTTCATGCCAATTCCCACGTTCTTTATTTATTAAAAACTCTTTAATCTTCTCAACAATATATGTTTCTGTTATCTTTAGTTCTTCCATAATTTATACCTATAATTTTATTATACCATCACAATGATATTTTGACAAATAATATTAATATTGCAAGCTATATTTACTGTACCTCAAAAAATCAATTTTTTTGCAAAATCAACTCAAAAATTATCTTCTAAAAAGAATAAAAAAGAACAAAAAAGTACCATTAAAATTAGGAAAGAATAGGTATAAAAAATGGTGCGAAAATTTTACTTCGAGGTGCAGAAAAATTGCTAATTTTTTTAACAATTTGTATAAAATAAAAATATTACTAGCTGTTTGGCTAGTATTTATTAACTTTTAAGAATATAGAGCATTTTCGCTTTTTTGGTGCATGGCTAGTTGGTAAAATAGTGCCCTTTTTTATAAATTGGTGTAAACAGGCAGATTTAAACTGCCCGTTTAAGAGATGAACACTATTTTTGACTGAACTATATCCATATAGTATTATATTCTTCTCAAAAATATCTCCCATAAAATTATAGAAGATATTTAAAAATTATTATTTTGCTATTAATAATATGGTATACGACTTATGACAGGAAGTGTACCATTTTTTGAATTTTTGCCACTAAAATTTTCTGTTTTTTACTGATTTTTACTGCCTAGTTCGTTTTTAGTCTTTTTTTGATGGTTATTCTCCTTGGTAAAGTGAAACGAATAAGTGAGACAAATATATTAAAATATAAACTTGAAAAAGAGACAGAAATTTTACATTCTGCCTTGAGATATATATTTAATAAGTAAACACAGATGTAAGATTTTTAACAATAGAAGAAGTTTACAATTTCTTTTATATGTCATCAGTTGAATTTTTTGATAACAATATCTTTAAAATTGAAAACTTGGATTTTGAATAAATATGTTTAAAAAAAAACTTGCACAATAAAAGTGTAAGTTCTTTTTTTGTCTACTATCTTTTTAATACATAATCCTTTATTTTTTGTCGTACCATATTTACTTTTTCTTTGTCATAAACATATTCTTGTCTTGGTTTCACAAAATTTTTTGAGCCTCTTTCTTCAAAAGAATATCTTGGAATAAGTTGAACATGATAATGGTTCATTGGACCATCACACATTGTGCAAAGATACACTCTTTCACATCCATAAACTTCACACAATATTTTCATAAATTCTTTTGCAAAGCAAATAATTTTTTTGTTAAGTCTATCAGTGCATTCTGCCATATCATGAAAATGTTTTTTTGTTGCAATCATCATATGACCAATCGCTCTTGGATTTGCCACAAAAAGACAATCAATATCTTTATCTTCATATATCCTTAAATTTGAAGAATCTCCATAGACATGACCATTTGTTGCTTTATCAAAACAGGTTGGACAAATTCCAGCATCAACAAGTTCCTTTGGGGAATAATCATAATATTTTTGTATGTTTTCTTTTGAATATTTCATTTTAACTCCAATATTTTTTATTTATATTCTCTATTTTCAACTAATAATCTATTGTTTAAGTTTTCTAAAACTCTGAGTTGTCTTTTGCTATATTGCTTAGTTATTTATCTTTCAGGTTGCTTAATCCCTTGTTCAATTAGCATTGCATTAAAACTTTCCATATTGTAAGAGTTTAAATCACAAAACTTATATAAACTTATTTAAGTATTATAAACAAACAATTTGATAACATCACAAACTGCTCTGTTGTTAACGTTTCACCCCTAATGTTTTTATCAAAGTCGAGTTTGTTATATAATTCATCAATTTGTATTTGTGTTAAATTAAAGCCACTTTTTAAACAGTTTGCAAGGGTTTTGCGGCGCATAGAAAATGCCGTGCGTATAACTTTTTGATGTAAAGCTAAATCTTTAATATCATACTTGTTTTTGTTAAGTGTGATATTAACAATAGCACTATCTACATTAGGCACAGGCATAAACATTTTTCTATCTACAACACGTTTTGTTTGCACTGTACCTATACTATCTAATTCCACCGTTATTGTGCCATAATCTTTTGTGCCTGCTTTGCTAGATAATCTATCAGCAACTTCTTTTTGCACCATAAGAGTTAGGCTTGTTACATTAAAAGGCTTTTCAACCAAAGCAAAAATTATGTTTGTTGTTATGTAATAAGGCAAATTTGCAACAACCTTAAAAGGCCCATCAAACATAGCATTGACTTCTTCTGGCATGGCCTTTAAAAAATCCTTAAACACAATTTCGGCATTATTAACACCTTGCAAAGATAATGCTAATACATCAGCAAGATTTTTGTCAAGTTCAAACCCTATAACTTTTTTTGCACTGCCTGCTATTGCTTTTGTTAATGTGCCAGCACCAACGCCAATTTCCAAAACATTATCGTTTGGCTTTATATCGGCATCAAAAACAATGGCATTTAAAAGATTTAGATCAGTAATAAAATTTTGACCTAATTTCTTTTTAAACTCAAAATTACATGTTTTTAATATTTCACTAACTTCCATACTAATCCCTACATCTACATCAAAGTTAATTATTACTTATTCAACAACTTAAATAATTAATATTTTTTATATCTTTTAAAAGTTTCACAAGTATTTTTTAATATTTCTTGCTCCAAGTATTCTTTGTTTTGGCATCTGATTTCTGCAATTTTATCTAGCACCAAGTTTGTATATTTTGGCTCATTGCGTTCTCCCCTATGTGGAGTAGGTGCCAAATATGGTGCATCAGTTTCTAGCAAAATATCTTTTGCGTCTATAACTTTTAAAGTGTCTACAACCTTTTTTGCGTTTTTAAAAGTGCAAACACCACCAAATCCTAGTTTAAAACCAAGTTTAATAAACTCTTTTGCAATTTCTGGGCTACCGGAAAAGCAGTGTATAACCCCACCATGCAAATATTGTTTGTTTGCTTTAAGCACAGCAAGTGTTCTATCAAATGCTTCTCTTGTATGTATTGAAAGTGGCAAGTTAAATTTATCTGCTAGTTTTATTTGCTTTGCAAAAACTTCTTCTTGCAACTTTTGATTATACCCTTCTGTGTGAAAGTCAAGACCAATTTCCCCAACCGCAACAACCTTTGGATTTGATAAGTTATCAATTAAAAAACTTTCAAAATCTTTGTTATATCGCTCGGCATATTCTGGGTACAAACCAATTATTGCATAACAATCATCATACTTATTGGCAACTTGCAAAGCACGTTTTGATGCATCTAAATCTGTGCCAACAACAAAAGCACCTTGTATGTTATCATCCGCAAAGTGCTGTATTATTGAATCTCTATCTTCAAAATATTCGTCACCCAAGTGACAATGTGTATCTATAATCATAACAAAACCTATTTTAACAAAAAAAACTTGTTTTATCAACTTAAAACAAGTTCTTTTATCATTTACCCAACAAGTGCGCCATCTGTTATTTCTTTTTCCGGAGTAACAAAACAAAACTCTTTATCATCATTAGTATAAGCATAAAGTATCATGCCAGCACTTTCTATACCTCTAATTTTTCGTGGAGCTAGGTTTGTAACAACCAAAACATTTTTACCAACCATATACTCTGGCTCATAATGTTTTGCAACGCCACTAACTATCGTTCTCGTTTCTGCACCAATTTTAACGTTAAATTTTAATAGTTTGTCTGCATTTTCAACTTTTTCTGCGGTTAATATTTTACCAACCATAATCTCTAACTTTTCAAAGTCTTCAAAATTTATGTTTGGTTTATGTTTTAAAGTTTCTTCGTCTTCCATTTTTTCTTCCTTATCAGTTTCTTTTAAACTATCAACTTCTAGGTATTGTATTTCTTTTGCAATATCTAATCTTTGATATAGTGCAGTTTTTTCAACTTTATTACCAAAAATTTTTAAGTTATATTCATTAGATATTGTAGATAGTTCTGCATTTGTATCTTTAAGTGCTTCAAGTATCTTTTGTGCTGTTTGTGGTGTAAATGCTTGCATAAGCACTGCCACAGAGTGCAACACAAAGTACAAATTATGCAAAACGTCACCAAGCCTTTGCTTATCTTCCTTTAATGTCCAAGGTGCTGTATCTTCTATATATTTATTTGCAAGCCTTACAACTTTTAATATGCTATTTAATGCATTGTTAGGCTCTAGGTTTTGCATGTGCTTTGATACTTCTGTTGTAAGATTAACAACTTCATCTGTTAACACCTTATCTATATCTAAAACATTGTTAGATAACTTTGGTAATTCGCCGTCAAAGTTTTGCACTAACATTGCTGATGTTCTTGAAAGTAAGTTTGCAAGGTCATTAACAAGTTCTGTATTAATTAACTTTAAAAAACTTTCATTATCATAAGGTGCATCACCTAGTATTGGGCCATTTTTAAGGAGATAATATCTAACAGCATCAACGCCATATCTTTTACAAAGTACATAAGGGTTAAAACCGTTGCCCAAACTTTTGCCCATTTTAACGCCAGATTGTGTAAGCCAACCATGTGCGTGTATTTTGTTCGGTAGGGGTAAGCCTAGTGCCATAAGTATTGCAGGCCAAATAATTATATGAAATCTTGCAATTTCTTTTGCCATTAAGTGTACATCTGCTGGCCAATATTTTGTAAAGTTGGCTTCATCTTCACTTAAATAACCAAGAGCTGAAATATAATTTGGTAATGCATCTATCCAAACATAAACAGTATGTTTTGTATCAAATGGTACTGGCACGCCCCACTTTACTGATGTGCGAGAAACACAAAGGTCATTAAGCCCTTGGTCTATAAACGAAACCATTTCGTTTTTAGTGCCTTCGAGTTTTATAAAGTCTGGATGTGATAATATATATTCTTTAACCTTCTCTCCATATTTAGAAAGTTTAAAGAAATATGCTTCTTCTTCCTGCTTTTTAACTTCTCTGCCACAATCTGGACATTTGCCATCTTTTAACTGGCTTTCTGTCCAAAAAGACTCACAAGGTGTGCAATACCATCCTTCATATTTTGACAAATATATATCGCCTTGATCATACAACTTTTTAAATATTTTTTGCACGCACTCAACGTGTTCACTATCAGTTGTTCTTATGTACTTATCGTACTTAACGTTTAATATATCCCAAAGTTCATAAAAGTTTTTAACCAAATTATCACAATACGCCTGTGGGGTTAAGCCTGCTTTTTCTGCTTTTTCTGCAACTTTTTGGCCATGCTCATCACTACCCGTTAAAAAGAAAACATCTTTTCCAAGCATTTTATTCCATCTAGCTAAACTATCAGCGTAAACTGATGTGCAACAATGCCCAAGATGCAAATTGCCACTAGCATAATATATTGGTGTTGTGATATAAAACTTTTCTTTTTCCATACTAACTCCTAATTTTTAAAGCAATATATTTTAATTCAATATTAATTAATTGTCAATTTAATTTATTTGACCACAAATAACTCTATCTATACTTCTATGGTCCTTTGCTATTTTTATATTTTTATAGCCAAAAGCTGTCATATACTCTTTAACTTTTTTGGCTTGCTCTGGGTCTATCTCTAAAAACAAATATCCATTTTTGTTTAAAAAATTGACAGAGTTTTTGATAATTAATTTAATGTACTTTAAACCATCATCCCCACCATCAAAAGCAATTATAGGGTTATTTCTAACAACTTCGCTATTATCTAAAATTTTGCTAGCATTCCAAAATGGTGGATTAGATACAATAATATCATACTTTTTGTTAAAGATTTTTTGCCAATCACTATTTAAATCAAATTGATAAAAGTTAACCATTGCACCTAATTTTTCTGCGTTTTTATTTGCAATTTCTACTGCAAATGGTGAAATATCAATTGCATCAACAACATTATTCAAAATCATTGATAGTGTTATAGCAATACATCCACTGCCCGTACATAAATCAACAATATTTGCTTTTTTTAAATATTTTTTGTCTAAATGCAAAATTTCATCAACAAGTGCTTCGGTAGATAGTCTTGGGTCAAAAACATTTTCTGTAACATCAAAATAGTTGCCATAAAATTCAATATATCCAAAAATTTGACTTAAAGATTCACCACCAATATATCTTAAAATTGCTTTTTTCATCGCGTCAATTTTATATTCTTCAAGTTGTTTAATATAGTCAAACTGATCCCTTTTTAAGCGTAATGTTTTAACAACTATCCACTTGATTACTTCTTCATTATTAAAATTATGATGTTTTGTAAAATCATTTAATATTTGCATTGTTTGCTTTAAACTTAAATACTTAACTCGCATGTCTTTATTATATCATTAAATAAATCTATTGTAAAATAATAAAATGCATAAGTCCATTATAATATCAAAAATAACATATTTTGACAATTTACATCATAAAATTTTTGTATGAATGTTGTTTGGATTGTTATTATGCTTGCAGGCATAGTTGTTATGATTTTT
>CAMOCI010000041.1 GCA_946610635.1 uncultured Clostridia bacterium
TATTGGATTAACTCTTGATGATTGGTTTGGTTCACGCAAATTGATGCATTGCACATCATAGCCTAAATTTCTTAAATATTGACCATTATGTGCATAAAGTTCGCCCTTAGGGTCGCTCATAACCATACTTGGTTTGCTACCACACTGAGCTAGCATTTGTATAGTTGGGTCAACAAGCATAGTCGTTTTACCACTGCCAGTTGTACCAATAACTAGCGTATGAATTGGCTTTTGCATATTGATTTCGGTATGATTTCCAACTCTTTCTGCCCTTAAAGGTATACCATCAAATTTATGGTTTTTTAAATCTGTAAAATAACAAAAGTGATAGTCCTTATTTGTTTTTAATTCTTGTGGAGTAACAAGTCTTGCACTAAAATATGCTTCTTTTTCTTCTCCACTGGCTGTTTTACCTTTTCTGCTGCTTGTTGATGAACTGCTATTAGACGAAGAACTGTTAGACCATTTGTTTAAAATAAATATAATATAGAGTAATTCCAACAAACCTATTGCAATAAATGTTGTGGTTCCAAAAATTCTATCAATTTCAATTGGCAATATTTGACTATATCCTGTTGTTAAGCAATTAATAACATAACCAGCAACAACACCAACTACTGCTAAAATAATCATAATAAGTATGCTTTTTGCAAATTTTTTCATAGTCACTCCTTATTAATACTATATACATTATCTTTATTTTATCACACAATTTAAAAACTTACAAACAAAATACTAACAAAACGAATAAACTACTTGTATTTACAAATAATATTGTTATTGAAGATTTATCCATACAAATACTTCTTGTTTTTTACAAATAAACTTAAATTATTTTTGTTTATTATTGTTTTAAAAACATTTTTAAAAAAAATAAAAAAATATATCAAAATTGTTTGCAATAAAAAAAACAATGTGTTAAAATGTGAATATCAAAGAGATGACAAAGTTTCATCTTGCATGGTTTTACGGAGGTAAAAATATGAATTTAATGAATTTTATGAGTGGATTGATGGCTAATGAAGAAGCTTATACAAAATTTCCATGGTTACAACAATTAGTTAATGTTCTACAAAGTGTAGTTGCTCCAATACTTATTGTTTTGGGTTCTGTGGGTGTTATTTATGCAATTTATTTGGGCGTTATGCTTGCAAAGGCAGAAAATGCAGAAAAAAGAGAAGAAGCAAAAAAGAGAATTATTAACGTGTTAGTTGCAATTGCAATTACAGCTGCTCTTATATTTATAATGTACTTATTCTCAAATAATTTAGATTGGTTTATTCATGTAGGACAAGATGAAGGTAATACACTTATAGGTCTTTTATAATAATTTGACTTATAGCATGCCTAACGGCATGCTTTTTTATGCATTTATGTTACTGGAATTTAAAAAGTATTTTTGGAATTCTCATTCTGAGGAGCGATGCGATGTGAGAATCTTAACAATGTAATATTAAATCTTTGTTTATATATTTTTTTTGTGATATAATAATTTTATGGAAAAAAATGAAAAACTTGTATTGGTTGACGGAAATAGTTTGATAAATAGAGCATTTTATGCATTGCCACTCCTTAAAAATAGTACAGGAGAATATAGTAATGCTGTTTATGGATTTTGTAATATTTTAATAAAACTAATTGAATCAGAAAAGCCAAAATATATGGCAGTTGCTTTTGATTTAGGTTACCCAACTTTTAGGCATGAAATGTATGCAGAATATAAAGCTGGCAGAAAAAAGATGCCCGAAGAACTTGCTTGTCAATTGCCTGTGCTTAAACAAGTGCTTGCCGCAATGAATGTAACTTTTGTTGAACAAAAGAGTATTGAAGCTGACGACCTTATAGGTACACTTGCAAATAAATACGACGTGCAAACAATTATTGTTAGTGGAGATAGAGATTTATTTCAGTTGGTAAACAACAAAAACAGTGTTTGGTTTACAAAAAAGGGAATAACAGAAGCAGTTATTGTAACTCCACAAAATATTAAGGAAGTTTACGGAGTTAACGCTGATGAAGTTATAGATTTAAAAGCACTGATGGGTGATAGTAGTGATAACATTAAAGGTGTGGCAGGTATTGGTGATAAAACTGCAAAAAAATTAATTGAGCAATATGGGCATATAGAGAATGTTTATGAGCATATTGAAGAACTACCAGCATTGTGCAAAAACAGACTTTATGAGGGAACAGAAAGTGCAAAACTTAGTAAGAAACTTGCAACAATAAAAACTGATGTGCAACTTGATTATAAACTAGAAGATTTGATTTTTGACTTTCCGTTTAAAAAAGATGTTTACAATATTTTTAAACATTATGAGTTTAATACACTTTTAAAAAGGCCAGAACTTTATGATAATAACGAAGTTATTATTGAAAAAAAAGTTGTTAAAATAAACGAGATAAAAACTATTGCAAAAATTGAAAATTTACTAAAAAATTTATCAACAACAAATGTTTTTGCTTTTGATATTAACGATAATATAATTCATGTTGCAAATAGTAAATTTGAAGAAAATAATATAAAAATTAACGAAAATGACTTTAGTTTTAGTGAAATATTGCCAAAATTTAAAGATTTTTTACAAAATGAGAATATTTCAAAGATTGTTTTAAATGCAAAAAATATGATGCATTTGTTAAAAAAATATGGTATTCAACTCAACAATTTTTATGACGAAAATTTAGCGCTTTACTTATTATCTGGTAGCCAAAAAACGGATTACACACAAAAAAGTTTTTGTGAAAAATTTGGTTATGAAGAACAAAACATTTGCGTTGCACTTTATGCACAAAAAAGCATTTTTGACAACGAGTTAAAAAAAGAAGGTATGCTAAATTTATATAATGATGTTGAATTGCCATTAATTTCTGTATTGTTTGAAATGGAGCAAAACGGGTTTAAAATTGATATTGAAGAACTTAAAATTATTGGTGAAGAATACAAACAAGAGCTTGAAACTTTAACGCAAAAAATATATCTTGATGCGGGTGAAGAATTTAACATAAAAAGTCCAAAGCAGGTTGGCGTTGTTTTGTTTGAACATTTGGGCTTAAAAATGCCTAGGGGCATGAAAAAATCTACAAGCGTTGATGTCTTAGAAAGACTTGTTGCTGAACATCCTATTATTAATAAAATTTTGAGATTTAGAAAAATTGAAAAACTATTTAGTACTTATATTGAACCATTTTTGCAGCTTGCAGATAAAGATACTCATTTAATACACACTATTTTTAATCAAACATTAACTTCTACAGGCAGGCTTTCTAGCAGTGAACCAAATTTGCAAAATATACCAATAAGAGATGAAGAAGGCAAGATTTTACGTAAGATTTTTATACCGCGCATGCAAAATGGTACGATTATTTCTAGTGATTATTCGCAAATAGAACTTAGGCTTATGGCACATTTTTCTGCTGACGCAAAACTACTTGATGCTTACAAAAATAATATTGATATTCATACTCAAACAGCAAGTGATATTTTTGAAGTACCACTTGATTTGGTTACAGACAAGATGCGAAGAGATGCAAAAGCAGTTAATTTTGGTATTATTTATGGCATAAGCGATTATGGCTTATCTATAAATATTAATAGTACAAGACAAGAAGCAAAGTTGTTTATAGAAAAATATTTTGCAACTTACACCGGTGTTAAGCAATATTTGGAAACTTGTGTTGAGTATGCAAAGCAAAATGGTTATGTGACAACATTGTTTGGTAGAAAAAGAAATATTGAAGAGTTAAAAAGCGATAACTATATGACAAGACTTTTTGGCGAACGTGCAGCAATGAACATGCCACTTCAAGGTACAGCTAGTGATATTATTAAAATTGCAATGATAAGTGTTTACAAAGAATTTAAAAGACAAAATTTAAAAAGTAAACTTATTTTACAAATACATGATGAACTTTTGGTTGACGCTGTGCAAGGCGAAGAAGAGATTGTAAAAAAGATTTTAAAAGAATGTATGGAAACTGCAGCAAAACTTTCTGTGCCACTCGTTGTACAAATAAGTGAAGGTAAAACTTGGTTTGATGCAAAGTAATTTTTACAATTAAAGTAATGTTTTAAAATAAAAAAAAGTTAAAATTTAATAAAAAACGCGTAAATTTTATATTTTTACGTGTTTTTTTTGTTTAAATTGCAATAAAACATATAATTTTTATCAAAAATCATAAAATATATTAATGAAAATTACAAAACAATTATTAACATATTTTTTAATATTTGTTATAGTTTTAATGGTTATTTTTGCGTGTGTATTTTTTTATAGCTTTAAAACAGATTATAAAGAGATTGTGCAAATTAATGCAAAACAAAATAATATTGATGAATCTTTAATATTTGCTATTATAAAAGCAGAAAGCAAGTTTAATGCAAAAGCCCAGTCAAAAAAAGGTGCAATAGGTTTGATGCAATTAATGCCAAACACTGCAAATTTTGTTTTGCAAAACTGTGTTAAAAATAATTCTGACACTTATGAAATAATTAATAGTTTTATGTGTGGTAATGAAATTAATAATAAAACAGAGTTTTATAATTTAAAAATCATTTCAAATAAAATTATTTCATTACTTGCAAAAGGGCAAGTACAAAAAAATGATTTAGTTAATCCTGAAATAAATATTTTTTTAGGTGTAAAATATTTTAAATATTTAATCGATAAATTTAAAAATGTAGATGTGGCAATATGTGCATACAATGCGGGAGAAACAAATGTTAGGGCTTGGCTAAACGATGAAGAGTATTCGTGTGAAGGGCAAACTTTAGATAATATTCCTTTTATTGAAACTAAAAATTATTTAAAAAAAGTGAAATTTAATAAAAAAATTTATAAAAAAATGCTAAATTACTAATTTTTTTAGCATTTTTTATAATAATTTATATTTTTTTGCTGTGTTAAATTAACAACATTTTGTATAATATTTTTGTTTTAATATTTTTATAATTCATAAAACTTTTGTGCTTGAATTTTTTGTGATTTTATTTTCATATCTAAATTTTTTTCTAATTCTTCATCAATTTCCATAATTATATCATTACCAATAAAGTCAATTTTAATTTCTCTATTTTTATAGTTTAATAGCCATCTCTTTTTTTGTATTGTTTTAAATACATTAATTCTAGCAATTTTTAACTCATCAACAAGTTGCTCTTTGCTAGTAAAAACTTCGTATAAATCTTTTGTGGTTGCTAGCATAAAATTAGGCCTTATAATACTCTTATCTTTTCTTAGCTTTTGTTTACCTTTATAGATTAAAGACTTCATAACATAGGGATTACTGGCAAATCTTTCTTCTCTCAATCTCAAAACATTATCATCACCACGTTCACCAAAGTATGTATCTAACACTGTTATTTTTTTAGTAATTTTTGAATGCAGTAAAAAGTTGTTTAATTGATTTACTGAAATTTTATATTTGTTTTGAATATCAACATATCCTTCTCTTAATTCCTCAAATGTCATATCATTTTTTAAAATTATATCTGCTTTTTGTTTTGTTTGTAATACTGTGTTAAAGTATTCTGGTGCAACATAATCCAGATAATTTTTAAGTATAAAGCCCTTAGAACAATTTGTTATGCTACTATCTCTTATCATTCTTCTTAAAAACAAATTTTTGTTGTTGCAATCTATAAAGTTTTTTATAACATTTTCTGCGTTTATGTTTTTTGTAATTTCATCAGCAAGGGCATATATACCTTCTACCATAATTATATCAAAATACTTACCATCTAAAATATTGCTTTGTTCAATGCGTTCACTTATCATTTTGCTGTATTTTTTTTCTATAATTCTTTTATTACTAATTAGCGCTGTAATGTCGCTTGCAGCTTCTTTCAAATCATATATACTTTTTTTGTCAAAATTAATATGCTTAAACTCATATTGTAGTCTTTTAACAAATTCATCCGCATTGCATGTTAGTAAATTTTTGCAAGTATTTTTAATAATAACCAAATTATCTTTATCAAATTTGTTATCAAAATCACAATTTATTATTATTTTTTTAATTTCATTTGTAATTTGTGGTCTATTTTTAATTGCATCATCATAGTACTTTTTATTTACAATGTCAAATACATTTTCTGCCAAGCCTTTGTTGTAATTATCTGTTGATATAATTATTGTTCTAAGTCCTTTTTCTGACAAAAATTCTTTTAACATTTTGCTTGTGTAACTTTTGCCAGAACTTGAAGCCCCACCAATTAGTATTATTGGCTTTAAACCCTTTTCTCTACATTCTTCGATTAAATCCAAATTAGAGTATAGCCATTCTGTAAAATTACTTGTTATTTTCATTAAAACTTTCCTCACTTAAATTAATATTTTTATATTTAATATTTTGCGTTACATCAATAAAATTTACTTTAAAATAATCTGTTAAAATAGTTGTAATTAGTTTGTAGTTATCT
>CAMOCI010000042.1 GCA_946610635.1 uncultured Clostridia bacterium
ATTATTTTATTAAAAAATTGTATAATAAAAGTATATGCTAGTTGCTGGTAAGATTGAAAGTATAGTTTTTAGAAACGAAGAGAATAGTTATAGTGTTGTAAAAATCTCATCTCATGGTGAGGTTTTAACTTGTGTTGGTAAATTTCCTAGTATTAATGTTGGCGAAAGAGTTGAAATTGAAGGTACGATTGTAAAAAACAACAAATATGGCGAACAAATTAGTGCCACAAGCGTTAAAGTTTTGCCACCTGATGATATAGAAGGAATAAAAAAATATCTATCAAGTGGGCTTATAAAAGGCATTGGTATTGTAACAGCAAACAACATAGTTAATTATTTTGGTAAAGATACTTTGACTATTATTGAATTTTCTCCATTAAGGCTTGCAGAAGTTAAGGGAGTTAGCAAAGATAAAGCACTATCCATTGCAAATGCATTTAATGAAGTAAGAAATATGCAAAATACTGTTATGTTTTTGCAAAACTATGATATTTCTACAAACATGGCAGTTAAAATATACAAAACATATTTTGATAAAACGGAGGAAATTTTAAAAACAAACCCATATAAACTTGTAGAAGATATAGATGGTATTGGTTTTTTGTCAGCCGATAAAATTGCTCAAAAATTAGGTTTACCACAAGATAGCCCGTTTAGATTTAGGGCAGGTATTTTGTATGCGCTGAAACAAAATAGTGAGAGAAATGGCAATACCTATTTAAAAAAAGACGATTTGGTACAAGAAGTTTATAATTTGCTTAAAGTTGAAAGCGATTATAACACAAAAATTGATGATATTTTGATGCAGTTATCTATTGAGTGTGTTATAAAAGAATTTATTCAAGAAGATGCACAATGTGTAATGCTAACAAATATGTATTTTATGGAGCAAAGTATTGCACAAAAATTGCTGCGTTTAAAAAATGATTATTTTGGACAACAATTAGATTTAACTGATGACATTAAAGAATATGAATTTAAAAATGATATTAAACTTCACAGCAAACAGGCAAGTGCAGTTGATACTGCCGTTAATAATGGGGTTAGTGTTATAACAGGTGGGCCTGGTACAGGTAAAACAACAATAATCAAATGTGTTTTACACTGCTTTAAAAAACAGCATAAAAAATGCATTTTGCTGGCTCCAACTGGCAGGGCTGCCAAAAGATTAAGTGAAAGTACTGGCGAAAATGCAAGCACAATTCATAGAGCATTAGATTTAGATTTTAAAAATGGTAATGGTGCATTTTTTACAAAAAATGAAAGCAATCCATTAAGTGAAGATGTTGTTATTGTTGACGAAGTTAGTATGGTTGATAGCCAACTTATGTTTAACCTATTAAAAGCAATAAAAAGAAATGCTCAACTAATATTAGTGGGCGATAAGGACCAACTGCCAAGTGTTGGTGCTGGCAATGTTTTAGGTGATATTTTGCAAAGTGGTGTTGTGCCAGTTGTAGAACTAACAGAAATTTATAGGCAAGATTCAAAAAGCTATATAATAACAAATGCACATTTAATAAACACAGGCAAAATGCCAATTTTAGATAACACAAGCAAAGACTTCTTTTTTGAAAATAAGGTTGACCCTACCGAAATGCTACACACTTGCGTAAGTTTGGTTACATTAAGGCTACCACACTTTTTAAAGATTGATGCTGGCAAAATTCAAGTACTTGCGCCTATTAAAGCAGGCGTTTGCGGCGTTGATAACTTAAACAAAGAACTTCAAAAAATGATTAATCCATCAAAGTTAGGCAGCAGCGAAATTGTAACAGAACATGTTATTTTTAGGACAGGTGACAAGGTTATGCAAACTGTTAATAACTATGAACAAACTTGGACAAGAATTAGTGAAGATGGTATAATCGAGTACGGGCAAGGTGTGTTTAATGGCGATAGTGGAATTATAGAAGATATATCAAAACACACTGGGGAAGTTGTTGTTTTGTTTGAAGATGGCAGAAAAGCAATATATTCAAGAGAAAATATATTTGAACTTATGCTTTCGTATGCTATAACAATTCACAAAAGTCAGGGTAGTGAGTTTGATGTTGTTGTTATCCCAGTTATTAGTGGGGCTAGTATAATACTTACAAAAAACCTTCTTTACACAGCTGTTACACGTGCAAAAAAATTGGTTGTGCTTGTTGGTTCTAAACAAAACATAGCACGTATGGTGCATAATAACTATACCGTAAAGCGTTACAGTATGCTTAAACAATTTTTACTTGATGAACAACAAAATTATGATGATTTATTTAAAAATTAATAATCAACAAAAAATGATAGATAATTCTATCATTTTATTATTTTTGTTTTATAGTAGTTTTTTGCATTATCTCAATTTGATTTTTAATAGCATTAGCAAGTTTTTGCTGAGATTTTGTTAAAGCTCTTCGTTTTTCTAAATAATCTAAAATATAAATTGTATCATTAATAGTTCTGTATTTTTTTTCTTCTGTGCAACTTTTCATATCGCATAAATTATCAAGTCTATCAGCAAGTTTAATTGTTAAAGCATAATTTGTCATTTTTTCCATTTTTTCTGCCAAATATTGAGCCTTGCCTTTGTAATTGCAAGCATATTTTGCGGTGGTTAATTCCAAAACCAAACTTGCAACGTATTCGCCAAAATTCTCTGCAAGTTCTCTATAACTTGTATAGGTATCTTCTAATGTATCATGTAGTAATGCAGCAGCTAGCAAAATTTTTTTATTTGTACTATATTTCCCTTTGTATTCATCAACTATTTTTGCAACTCTTATAGGGTGAACAATGTAATCATCTCCACCTTCTCTTTTTTGTCCTTCATGCTTTTTGGTTGCAAATTTTAAAACATCTTCAATGTTAAAATCTTTATCTAATTTTATAACAGTCATATAAACCTCTATAAACTTATTCTACAACTATAAGTAAATATTGTCAATATGGTATTTATAAAAAAAGAGCTAAAATTAATCCGTATGGTTAAAAATTTGCTCTTCTTATTATTAGCAATAGTTAAAAGTTATATTCTTTAACATTTAACTTACACAAAGTAATATTATATCTTTCTTTTGCAGGCAATATTTGTACATTTAAGTCTTTGTCAATTTTGTAAAAGTCTATATCGTTTGCCATCACATCACAATTAGTTGTCTTGTACTTACTAGCAATATTATTTAAAATAGTAATTGCTTGCTCTTTTGTATAAGACTTTTGCTTTAATTGTTTTAAAAGAATTTTTTCATCTATCTTTGAAATAATCAGTTCCGTAGGAGTTAAATCATTACATTTAAGATGTAAAGCATTTCTTTCTTTTGCTATATAAGCATATCTTCTTATTAACATATGAACAAGTTTTAAATAGTTATTTTTTATGTAATCTTTACTAAAAGCGTATGATAAATTTTGAGCTCTTAAATGAGTTCTGTACATATCTAATTTTTTTATAATTTCTTCAATTTCTTTTTTATCAGTAGTGCCAAACTCGTTTAATAATTTAATTTTTGTTTCATTATCTAATTTTTGTTTCTTTTTCATATTCAAATTGTATAACATTAAATTTTAAATGTCAAATATCAAAAGTTATTTATTGTAATAAAATTGTAATAAAGTCATATTGTTTTAATTTATTTTATAAATTGTAAAAATATATTTGTAAGTTAAGTGTACAAAAAAAACTGCATTTCTGCAGTTTTACTGGGGTGGAATAAGGGGCTCGAACCCTTGACCCTTAGTGCCACAAACTAATGCGCTACCAACTGCGCCAATTCCACCACACGCGAGTTATTATATATTATTTTTTTTGTTTTGTCAATGTTTTGATAATATATTTTGTTTGTATTTTTTATAATAATTTATTTTTAAAATATAAAATGATACGTTATGTAAAATTAATTTATGCACAAAAATACGTCAAAAATTAGATAAACAGTAGCTTAACATTTTATTATTTTTATTTTATATGTTATAATACAACTATGTTTAATTATATATTGATAGGTATTTTTGCAATCTTGTTTATAGTAATGCTAATATTTTCAAAAACCAGTTATGCAAGAGTTGTAAAAATTTACAAAAAGTATGATAACGAGTTTGTTTATTGTGGGCTTAATGGCTACCAATTTTGCTTGTTTATGATTCAAAAACTAGGGTTAAAAACTCAGATTATGCTTATTGATGGTGAACTAAAAGAATGTTATGTACCAAAACAAAATGTGGTTTACATAACAAACCATAGCGCACAAACAAGCAGTGTATCTAGCATTTGTATTTGTGCACACGAGCTTGGACATGCATATCAAAACAAAACAAAAACGGGATTATTTGTTTTTCAAAGAATTTTAAACGTATTAAGTCAAATACTTTTAATATTTTTTCCATTTATGATTATAGCGGGAATTATTTTATTATTCTTTGAAAATTTGTTTGATATTGGCACTGCATTATTAATAGGTGCATTAGCAACGCCACTTGTTGCATATTTATTAAAAGTTTTCACTTTACCTATGGAAATGCAGGCTAGCAAAATTGCTTACAAATTTTTAAAAGATAATAATGTGTTATCTAGTGATGAATTAAAACATGGCAAAAAAGTTTTAAATGCAGCAATAGGCACGTATGTTGCAAATTTATTTTCGCCTGTTTTTGGATTTTTTAGAGCTATAAGCAGGTTGTTTGGTAGATAAAAAATTAATTTTGAAGTGATTAATTTTATAAATATTCTCATATTAATTTTTTTGTTTAAAAAATTATTTGAAAATATTTATCAAGGATTTACATTTTAATATTAAAGTAATATATATTATTAACTAAAAATTACGCAAATAAATGCGTAATTTTTTTTGATAAAATTGAGTATATTGTACTGTTGCCAACCGCAACAAAATCTACTTTTGCAAGCACATCTTTTTGTTCTAGCGGGCCAAATACACTGCAATCGGTGCTATTTTCTCTGTTATCTCCCAGAAAGAAAACAAATCCTTGTGGTACAGTCAAAATATAAGTATCTAAAACTTCGCTATATTTAACACTGTCAGCGTAATCAGTTGAATAATTCTTAAAAAATGTTGTGTCGCGTAGCCTTGCATCTTTTTCTTCTTCTGTCAAACTATCATCAAGTAGTGTTTCACACCAACTTTCAAATCTCTGTTTGCTAGTGTTAAAGCCTCTATCTTTCCAATCATCAGCAGAAACAAAGCCACTATTAACTAACAAATCAGGATTGTTTTTTAAATTATTATAATTATTCTCCATATAAGGCTCTTTTAAAATTTGCCCGTTAAGTAGAATATTGCCATCATGATAACAAATTGTATCGCCACCAACTGCGATAAGTCTTTTTATTGCATCAATATTTTCGCCAGCATTTTCATAATCTACAATAATAATATCCCCTTTTTTGGCATTTCTTATTAAAGTATAGTATGCTATATCGTTTACATTAGTTTTTTTCGCGGTAGAATTTATTGTTGGGTACATACTAGCGCCAACAACTTCGGCGGTATAAAATGTTCTGTTTGTAATATAAACAAGTGCACAAAAAACCAAACAAGCTGTGAGTAAAACTGTTACAACCTGATTTAAAAGCAAAATATATTTTCTTGTAGTAATCTCGCCATTGGTTTTTGGATTGTATGTGTAATTTCTCATAATTATATTATACTATTTTAAACATAAAAAAACAAATAATTCACATATATGTACATTTTAATGTGCATTGACAAGTATCATTTTGTTAAAAATAAATTTATGAAAGATTTGTTTAAGATTATTAAAACAGGTGATGTGTTAGATGAAGATATTGTTATTAATTGTCTGAATTGTGGATATAAAGTGTTTCTAGAAAAAGGCAATGTTGTGCCAAAATGCAAAAGATGTGGTTTAACAAAATTTACAATATAACTATATACTTTTTTTGTTGCTATAAAAAAACAATATTAATATTTCTCGTTAATATTTTAAAAAATAGGGGGTTGCCCTATATTTTAAATTATTTATTAGGTTTGCTATCTATTTCTTTTTCTCTGCTTTCATTTTTTTTAT
>CAMOCI010000043.1 GCA_946610635.1 uncultured Clostridia bacterium
GGCGTGCCTAATGCATATATGTTTAATTGTGCAACAGTGCCACTTGTAACATTTGCAATTATTGTACCATTTAAATCTGTTCTATAAATTACAGAACCGATGCTTAACAATCTATTTAATGCCTCGGTTGTTGGATGCTTGTATGTATTGCCAGCACCAACACTTATCACAGAAATTTCTGGCTTAACTTGCTCCAAAAAATTTTGACCAGAACTTGTTTTGCTACCATGATGACCTACTTTAAGCAAATCAATATCAGGTAGTTCTGTTCTATTCATAGCATTTTGCTCGCTTGTTGTTGATGCATCACCTGTAAGCATTATCTTTTTATTATTATAATTTAACACCATAATTGGTGAAAAATCATTTGCAACCGTTCCTGCACTTTGAGTTATGTATTTTTGAGTAGGTGCATAAAAATCGATAAAATAATTTTCACCTTGTATTTTATACATAGTATTAATGGTATCTAAATCTGTCCAAATCATTTTAGCACTTTCGCCATTACTGCCAATCTCACCCGTAAAAGCTTTTATTGTGTTGTAATATGTTAGCGTACTGCAAGTATTTTTGCTTGTGCTTACTCCATTTGTTTCATCAAGTAATACAGTATCGTTTTTTATATATTTGCAATACATGTATGGTCTGTAAATCGTATTAATTACAAAATTTTTACATATCTCTGCCATGCCACCACAATGGTCAGCGTCACTATGAGTTAATAATAAATAGTCAAATACAACATTATTATTTTTAAAAAACTTTGTTTTTAAATATGTAACCAAACTATTTGCACTTTTGCTTGTGCCTGCATCAATCAGCATTGTTTTGCCATCAGGAAATTTTATTGCAATTGCATCGCCTTGCCCAACATCAACAAAATGTACACTTAATCCATTATCATCTATTTGTGAAACATCGCTAGAAACTGAAACATTGTTATTTCTATTTAGTAAATTTTCTATCGGTGCTTTAAAGCCAAATCCAATACCACATGTTATACCAACAATAATTAAAAAAATTAAAATTCTTATTGGTGATATTTTTAAAATATTGATTTTAGTTTTATTTTTTACCTTGATACTTTTTGAAGATTTATTTTTAATATTTGCCATATTTATCCTTTGTTTTATATATTATATAATATTTTTGTTTGTTAACAAATAAAAATCACCACTAAAATGCTGGTGATTTTGTATTATAATACTTTATTTTCCTCTATATCTTTTTTTTCTTCCTTTAAATACTTCTTTTTATTTCTTTTAAATAGTTTTGCAAAACTAAATTTTGATTTTTCATCTTGCGCAAATAGTTCTTTAATTTTTGGCACAGCTTTAAGTCCGGCCTGATAACCTGCCATAAACATTTCTTCGGCGCCATTTAAACTAGTGCTTTTATATTTGCTGGTATCAACTTCAATGCAAACATCACTATAAATTTTGCCTTTTACAGCATTGCTTTTCATCATTATTCTAATTGAAGCAAGTAAAATATCTTTTAGTTTTGTACTATCAGTGCCATGTCCACGCGTTGGATTGCAATCTATACTTACTACATATCTACAGCCATTTGCGCGCAATACATCAGCAGGAATTGTGTTTTGTAGTCCACCATCTGCTAATCTATATGTATCAAAATCAACGGGATTAAATATGCCTGGCACAGCGCAACTACCAGCAACCGCTTTTGCAACACTACCACTTGTTATATGAATTTCTTTTGAAGTTATTAAATCAACAGCAACTATAGTCAGCTTTTTTTTCATATCTTCAAAATGTGCATCCCCTATAACACTTTTTACAAAGTTTTCTAGTCCTTCGGTTTTGCTAGGTACAAAAAATAATTTGCTATTTCTAATTTCACTAGCCTTTAAGTCTTGTGCTTTTTCAAGCATTTCTCCGCTAGTTAAACCAAAAGCATACAAACAACCAACTAAACTACCAACACTTGTGCCAGCAACTTCATCAAATGTTATATTATTTTCTTCAAAAGCCTTTAAAACACCTAGATGGGCAAAACCTTTTGTTCCACCACCGCCAAAGGCAATTCCTGTTTTAAAATGTTTTTCTTCTTGTTTTTTAAACCATTTACTAAAATTCATATAAATATGTTATCACATTTAAATCAAAATATCAATAATGAAATATAAAAAAGTTGCAAACATTGCAACTTTTTAAAATTGTTATTCAGCATCTGTACCGTTTTGTGCTCTTTCAATCCTAGCTTCCAAATCAGCAATATCTGCTTTGAGTTCTTCAACTTGTTTTGTAAGAATGTTGTATGTTTTTTCAAGAATTGGATATCTATCCTCGTTCTCTTTCATAACTTCTTCACAGTGTTGAACAGAAAGTCTAAGTGCATCTAGAACATCTAAATCTTCTGACAATTTCTTTTCTTTTTCTGGATCAACAACATAGTTATTAACGCCAAAGAGCATAACTTTTTGTTTCGCAACAACTGCTTCTTTTCTACGAAGTTTTGCTTTGTCGCTTTCTAAATTTTTGCTGATTTTTTTGAGTGGAATATATTCTTTTTTGTTTGCTTTAAGTTCTTTTTCACTTGCAGAAAGTCTTTCTTCAAGAACTTCTTTTCTTGCCATAAGGGATTCAACACTTTCTGTTTCTGTTTCAATAACTTCTGGTTTTTCTTCTAATTTCTTTGCAAGTTCGTCTTTTTCTGCTTGAAGTGCTGCAAGTTGTGCTTTAAGTTCTTCAACTTCTTTATTGTCCTGAACTTCTTCAACTTTTTCTTCTTTTGGCTCTTCAACAGGTTCTTCTTCAACAACTTTTTCTACTTTTTCATCTTCAAATTTTTCAGTTTCTTGTTTTGCAAGAAGTAATGATTTAAGCTCATCAAGTTGTGATTTTAACTCTTCGTATTCTTCTTTGTTTTCATCTGCATTATTCTCTGTTTCTTCTTTAACTTCTTCTTGCTCTTCTACTTTTTCTGATGCAGGTTCTTCTTCTACAACTTCTGTTTCTTCTTCGCCTTCCTCATCTTCAGATGCTTCTGCATTTATTTCTGCAATCAATTTTTGATACATTGCCTCAAGGTCTTCTTCATCTTCAGCTGCTTCTTCTGTTTCTTCTTCGTCTTCTTCTTCAAGATCTCTTTGCAAAGCTTTTTGTCTTTCTTCTAATTGTTTTCTTTCTTCTTCTGCCAAATCCAAATCAACAGTTTGATCAACTTCTTTTGGCTCTTCTTGTTTTTCTTCTGCTTTAGGCTCTTCGTCAAAAGTTAATTGATAGTCCTTGTTTTCTAACAAAAGTTGTTCTTCCTTTGCTTCTTCACTCTTGGCAAAAGGTCTAACTTCTTTTTTGTCTATAATTGAAACTACAAGTGCAGCAAGTAAATAAATTACAAGACCTGCTACTGCTATAATTGCAAGTACAGCCAAAACATACAAAATTGCTGTTCCAAAATCCATAATTTCCTCCATATTTTGAACATATATCACGATTTTTTATCGTAATCGCTTTAACATGTACTATCATATCACAATTTTTTAAATATTTCAATAGTAAATTCAAATTTTTTCAAAAAAATCATTTTTTTGTATTTTTTTAGTTTTTTTTGCTTAAAATAATAAAAATTTTTAATGAATATCTTTTATAAACTACAAAAAAATAAAAATATCAAAATTATAACACAAAGATACTACTTAAACGCTTGACAATTTTCGACATAAATTTTATATTTTGTATATGAAAAAGATTTTAGTATGGTGCTTGCCACTTATTTTAATTGCAGTTACTGTTGGTATAACGGTTTTTGTTATTAAAAGTAATAGCCATTTTAATAAAAACATTTATGCAACAAATTTAATTTGTATGCACGAAAAACTTACGCTATTTGAAGGCAGTAGTTATGCACTTAACTCAACGGAATTCTCCGTTGAACCAGCAAATTGCACAGAAAAAATTATATTTACTACAACAAATTCTAATATTTTAGAAGTAAATAATTCTAAGGGAGAGATACTTGCAAAAGAAGTAGGCACCTGTAGTTTGATAGCATACGTTAAAAGTAGTGCCACCGAAAATATATCAAAAGAAATTGAAATTGTTGTTGATAAACGTAATGAAGATAACCCAGATAAAACAAATGAGGAAAAAACTATAATCTGTAATTTATCCGAAGGCTTTGTTTTAATAGAATACATGACACATAGCACAAAAGATAAATTGAGTATTACAATTAATCAAGGTGAAGACCTGATTACAATATCTACTTATGAGCACGACAATATGACAGTATTTTTAAATGCAGCAGGTACAGCAAAAATAATTATAGATGCTCCAACAAAAAATATAATTATAACACTTATAATTAACTAAAAAACAATTTTTATAAATTTAGAGCAAAAGAACAATTTTTTTGTTCTTTTTTATTAAATATTATTATAAAGTTAAACTATTTAGTTCTTTTTCATTAATATTACAAAAAGAGAGATTTATTGCTTTTGCAATAATTTTTGATAAAACATCAACTTTTTGCTCTACATCTTTTGGTGTTACAATTAAATTTTCAAAATTTTTATCGTCAACACTCACAACCATTGGCACACCTATTGCAAATACTTTTACTCCTAAAACTTTCTGACTAACTTCTTTTCTATTGTTGCCAACACCACCACCAGGAGAAAGTTTTGTGTTGCTTAGTTGTAAACTTTTGCACAAATTTTTTGGGCTATTTGCAACCAAGCTATCTATTGCAACAACTAAATTAGGTTTTAACATATCACAAATTGCTTTTATTGTTTGGCTACTTTCTAGCCCTGTTGTGCCATATACACCTAAACTAACAGCATAAATTTCAGCAACTTTTTTACTGTTTAGCAAATCTTTTTCTAAATAAGGTTTTGTTATAAATATGTTATCCACAACCTTTTTACCTAAACTATCACAAGCAAACTTTTCATTACCAAGCCCAACAATCAAAACTTTTTTTGAAATTATTTTACTTTGTTTAATTAATTTTTTTATATTTTGGCACAATGTTTTTTTTAAAGTATCTTTTGCTTTTACATCATAATATAAAAGTTCATCAAAAGATAAATTTATATAATCCCCAATTTCTCTACTGATTTTTTTTGAAGTTTCTTCATCTTTAACTCTAATTGTAGTTTGTAAAATTCCATCTCCACATTTTATTGTTTTTTTATTAAATCCGTCACCATTTTTTAAATTTGATGAACTCTCCAAAATAAGTTCTGTATATTTCAAATTTTTCATATAAATATTATTTCACAAAAAATGTAAAAATTTCTTGATTTTTCAAATTTAATGTGCTAAAATACATCAGTTAAAATTTATAAAGGGAGATGTTTATCGTGCCAATAATTAAATCAGCAATTAAAAGAGTTGAAGTAAACGAAAGACAACAACAAGAAAATAGAGGTCCTAAATCACAACTTGCAAATGCTTTAAGAAAATATAGAGCAACTTTAAGTGCAGGAAAAGTTGAAGAAGCAGAAAAATTTTTGCCAGAACTTGTATCTCTTGTTGACGTATCTGCAAGAAAAGGTATTATTACAAAAGATAATGCTAATAGAAAAAAAGCGAATATTGCGTTAGCACTTGAAAAAGCAAAAAAAGCAGAATAATTAAAAACAGCAATTTCAGTTGCTGTTTTTTAATGTCAAAATATAAATTTAAGTTTATTTTATTACATTTCTAAATAATCTAATTGTTTGTTAATTATTTTTTTATTGTCTTCAACTATTGTATTCAATTCTTGCTCAATATTCTTTTTTTGCACAATATCATTAACAAATTTTTTTATTTCATTTAAACAATTAGAATAATAATCTGGATATTTAACTACCGCATCATGAAACAGTTTGTATCCTTTTTTTATTTCAAAATGTCTAACTGATAAATTTAACTCTTTTGCTTTTTGTAAAAATGCTTTTTTATGTGCACTAACAACAAAATCATTGTAAGCAGAAAACATTACTGTTGGTGGAAAATCATATGAAAGGCTATCAAATGCATGGCATTTAGTTGATAATTCTTTTTTATTATG
>CAMOCI010000044.1 GCA_946610635.1 uncultured Clostridia bacterium
ATTAGATATTGGTGACTTTGTTGGTATTGAAGGCGAATTATATTTAACTCAAACTGGAGAACTCACTGTAAGAACTCAAAAGTTTGAATTACTTTCAAAAGCACAAAAACCACTTCCAGAAAAATTTCATGGGTTAAGCGATATGGAAGCAAAATACAGAGAAAGATATCTTGACTTGATTTCTAACGAAGAAGCAAGGCGTGTTTTTATTGGCAGGAGCAAACTTGTTGCTTTTATTAGAAATTTTTTACAAAAACATGAGTTTATAGAAGTTGAAACTCCTATAATTCAAAGTGCAGTTTGTGGTGCAAGTGCAAAACCATTTTTAACTCATCATAATGCACTAGATAAAGATTGCAATTTACGTATTGCGCCAGAAACATATTTAAAGCAAGTTGTTTGTGGTGGTTTTCCTAGAGTATTTGAAGTTGCAAAGTGTTTTAGAAACGAAGGTATGGACCCAAGCCATTTGCAAGAATTTACTCAAGTTGAGTGGTATGCAAGTTTTTGGAATTTTGAAGATAATATCAATTTTTATACAAAGTTTATAAGAGAAATGACAACATATATGTTAGGTAAACCAGAAATTGTTGTTGGTGGCAACACGTACGATTTATCAAAAGATTTTAATAGAGTTGACTATTGTAAAGAGTTATCTTTAAAACTTGGTTTTAATATATTAGAGCCAGAAACTGTAGAAGAACTTAAAGAAAAAGTTATTGCCACAAAACTGTTTGATGAAAAAGATATTAACATTTTAAAAACAATGGGTGCTGTTATTGATTTTGCTTACAAGCGTTTGGTAAGACCAAATATTATAGAACCAACATTTTTATATAATTACCCAGCATGTTTAGTGCCACTTGCAAGACAAAGTGATGAAAATCCAAAAATAATAGAAATGTTTCAATTCTTGGTTAACGGTGAAGAACTATGTAAAGCATATAGCGAACTTGTTGATCCAGCAATTCAAAGAAAGAATTTGGAAGAGCAGGCAAAAGCAAAAGCTAGCGGTGATGATGAAGCTATGGATATTGATGAAGCATTTTTACTTGCCATGGAGCATGGTATGCCACCAATGAGTGGTCTTGGTATGGGTATTGATAGATTGCTTGTAATACTTTATCAACAACCATCAATTAGAGATGTTGTATTGTTCCCTATAATGAAGTAGTTAATTGCTTAACAAAAAATTTAAAATAGGCATTAAAAAATGTCTATTTTTTTGTGAATAAAATAACAGCATAAAAATTGATTTTTTATATTTTATATAAAAACTTGCTGATTTTTTAATTTATTGATAAAATATTTATGTAATATGTTTTTCAAAAACAAGAGAGATAGATATGAAAACAAAAATTATAAACGCAAAAATAATAACTGATTTTGATAATCCTATAATTTTGGGCGATATGGTTATTGAAAATGGTATAATAAAAATTTTAGGAGCAAATTGTAATGATAACGACGCATTTGACCAAGTGATTGATGCAAATGGTAATATTATAATGCCAGGTTTTGTTGATGCACACACACATTCTGCAATGACAATTTTTAAAGGACTTGCTAGTGGCGAAAAACTAGAAAATTGGCTTGCAACAATGCAGAGAAAAGAAAAAGAACTCTCTGGCGCTGATGTTTATTATGCTAGTTTGCTTGCTTGTATGGAGTATGCAAAAAATGGTATAACAACAATAAATGATATGTATCATTTTTCAGATTTTGGTGCAAAAGCGTTTAATGATGCAGGTATAAGAGCTGTTGTTGGAGTATCTCAAAGATACAACATGAACAAATTTATAAACGAGCAAAAGTTAGAAGAACTTTACAATAAAATAAATAGTATTAGTCCACTTATAACTGCTGATTTTTATTGTCACGCAATTTATAGTTGCAATGATAACATGTTTGGAGTTATTAACAAACTTGCATCAAAACATAATACATTTGTATCTACTCATGTTAGCGAAACATTAGAAGAAGTTGGTAGGTGTGCAAGTTTAAATAATGATATGAGCCCTATTGAACTATTACAAGATTATGGCTTTTTTGATAGAAAATCTCTTGCAATACATGCAACCAATGTTAGTTCAAAAGATATAGATATATTAGCAAGAAACAATGCAGGTGTTTGTGCTAATTTTGGTAGTAACCATAAATTAGCCAGTGGTGTAGCACCAATTTATCAAATGTTTAAACGTGGCGTTAATGTTTGTCTTGGTACAGATGGTAGTGCAAGCAATAATAGACTTGATATGTTTAGAGAAATGTATTTAGCTAGCACAAGCCAAAACATATTACTTAGCAATGCAAATTGCTTTAAAGCAAAAGATATATTAAAAATGGCAACTATTAATGGTGCAAAAGCACTTGGTTTAAATAATATTGGCACATTAAAAGTAGGTAATTTTGCTGACCTTGTTATGTTAAACACACATGGTGTTAATGGAGCAGTTGATAACGATATTTTTGACAACTTAGTTTATTGTTATGGCACTGAAGATGTTTTAATGACCATGGTTAATGGTAAAATTATTTACAAAAGCGGAAAATATTATTTTAACAAAAGTGAAAAAACTATTTTACAAAACATAAAAAAGATACAACAAAAACTAAAACAAAGGAATTAATTATGCAATACAACATAAATGCTAGTGATAGCGTAAACAAAATGCTAGAAATTGCAAGTGAATATTCAAAAAAATATAATGCTGGTGAAATTGCCACCGAGTATTTGGTTTTTGGTATTTTAAAATTGCGTAACAATGATTGTCAAAAATTGCTTGATGATTTTGGTGTGCTTGATAGTGAGTTTGAAGCAATACTTAGTGAGAGTGAAACGGAAAGAGAATTTGCAAAAGTGCCAGAACTAACGCCAAAAAGCAAAAAAGTGTTTGTGCGTGCACAAAACCTAGCCAAAGAATTAAATAGTCCTTATGTTGATGTTGAGCATATTTTGTTTAGCGTGCTTATGGCGAGTGATTGCGTTGCAGTGAATATTTTAGATAAAGTTTTTAATGTAAACATTATTGATTTAAAGACAAAACTTTTAGCAAGTATAAAATATAAGTCAGAACAAGTACAAAATGAAAAAGTTAAAGAAAACTTAGTTCAAAATGCAAAAAACGATACTCAAAATGTACAAAAAACTGAGAATTTGAATAAAAAAACAGAAAAAGAAAATAAAGATCCTTTATTTGATTTAGGAATAGATTTAACAGAAAAAGCAAAAAATGGAAAAATTGACCCTATTATTGGTAGAGATAATGAGATTGATAGGATTATAGAAATTCTTTGTAGAAAAACAAAAAACAATCCTTGTTTAATTGGTGAAGCTGGTGTTGGTAAAAGTGCTGTTGTAGAGGGTCTTGCATTAAGAATTATTGAAGATGATGTACCAAAAGAGTTGAAAAACAAAACAATTTTTTCTTTTGATATAAGTGGACTTATGAGTGGCACAAAATTTAGGGGTAGTTTAGAACAAAAGTTAAGAAATGCTATTAACGAAATAATTTCAAATGGCAATATTATTGTATTTATGGATGAAATACACACACTTGTTCAAACTTCTAGTGAAAAAGGTGAAGTATCGCCAGCAGATATTTTAAAGCCATATCTAGCACGTGGAGAAATACGTACAATAGGTGCAACAACTACTGATGAATACAAAAAGTATCTAGAAAAAGACAAGGCGCTAGAAAGACGTTTTCAGCCAGTGATAGTTAATCCACCAACAAAGCAAGATACATACTTAATTTTAAAGGGTATAAGAGATAGCTATGAACAATTTCATGGTGTTAAGATTAGCGATGAAGCTTTAAAAAGTGCAATAGAGTTAAGTGATAGGTATATCACAACAAGAAATTTTCCTGATAAAGCAATAGATTTAATTGATGAAGCAAGCAGCCGTGCAAAACTTTTTGCTAAAAATTTATCAACTGATGTTTTGGAACTTGAAGAAGAATCACAAAAACTTCAAAGACAAAAAAAACAATGTATAGCAGTAGAAGATTATGAAAATGCAATTGTTTTAAGAGAAAAAATATTTTCTTTAAAATCAGAGATAGAAAGACTAAATAATTTTTATGGTACAACAGATATGATACCTGTTGTTGGTAGTGATGATGTAGCTAGCATTGTGTCACTTTGGACAAATATACCTGTAACAAAATTAACTGAAACAGAAACACAAAAATTGCTTAATTTAGAAAAGATTTTACATAATAAAGTTATTGGACAAAATAGTGCAGTAGAAAGCGTTGCAAAAGCAATTAGGCGCAACAGAGTTGGCTTAAAAACGAGTAAAAGACCAATAGGTAGTTTCTTGTTTATAGGGCCTACCGGCGTGGGTAAAACAGAATTATCAAAAGCAGTTGCAGAAGCACTTTTTGATGATGAAAATAGCATCATTCGACTTGATATGAGTGAATATATGGAAGCTAGTAGTGTTGCAAAATTAATTGGTTCTCCACCGGGATATGTTGGCCACGAAGAAGGTGGACAACTAACTGAGAGAGTTAGAAAAAAGCCATATTCTGTTGTGCTATTAGACGAAATAGAAAAAGCGAATGCTGATATATTAAACTTGTTACTTCAAATTTTGGATGATGGAAGGTTGACAGATAGTCAAGGCAGACTTATTAATTTTCAAAACACAATTGTTATAATGACAAGCAATATAGGTAGTTTTGAATTGCAAGAAAGGGTTAATGGTATTGATAATGCAACAGAGAGAGAAGACGCAATAAAAAAATATTTAAAAAACTATTTAAGGCCAGAACTTATTAACAGAATTGATAACATTAGTTTATTTAACAGTCTAGATAAAGAGAGTTTAGCAAAAATAGCAAAGATAATGCTTACAGGTTTAGTTAAAAATTTAAACAAAAAAAATATAAATTTAAAACTAACTGAAAATGCGCTTGAATATTTAATTGAAAAAGGTTATGATGCCGAGTTTGGTGCTAGACCTTTGCGCAGAATTTTAGAACAAGAAATTGAAGCAGTTATTAGCGAAGCAATATTGACAGGTGAGTGCAAAGAAAAATCGACTGTTCAGATTGATGAAGAAAATGGCGAATTAAAGTTTGTGTATATTTAATGATATGATTTTATAAAGATAATTTTATTTAAAACATTTATTATTAGTATATTTTATGATATAATTAATTAGGAGAATAATTATGAAAAGATTATTTCAATGGTTGGCAGGTGTAATTGCAACAATAGTATTAGTTGTTGGTGGTGGTATTTTGCTGATTAATGCAAAATATAACATCAATGTTATTAGTGTTGTTATGTCGTTGGATAAAATTAGTCAAAATGTAGAAAAGTCGGTGATAGCGCCAAAAGCACCAAATAGTGAAACTTATGTTCAAACAAGAAACGATATTAATGCTTCTATTGGTAACATGATAAGTTATGATAGTGAAAATGATAAGTATAGTATCAATACATCAATATCAAGCAATATGACGGCAAACATAAAACTTTTAGATAGCGAATGTTGTTCTGTTTTGCAATGGATGCTTGATAATAGCGGTGAAGCCATGAATGCAAATATTGGTGGTAAAACTGTCGATTTAAAAGAATACGAATTTACATTAGAGCAAATTGAATTTTTGACTGGTGAAGAGGGAGCAGTTAATTTTAATATTGTAATGAGTGTAAACTTGACAAAAATAAAAGATAGAATGACAAATTTTCCTTTTAATTTAATAAAAAACAAAGTACCATCAAAATTGTATATTTCATCAGTTGTTGCTGTAAAAAAGTTAGAAGGCATATTTAGCTATTCTGTTAGTAGCGTTAGTCTTGCATTAAACAATATGAATGGTAAGGAAGTTAAACAAGCATTTGATTTGGCTAATATATTTGCAAAAGTTGGGGATATAGCAGATTTTAATGTTAATTTAGGCCAAAGTTTTGTTCATGCACTTATTGGCAATAGCGAAATTTCGGGTTTAGCTTATTCATTAAGAAATGTTGGAGCAGTTGATTTTGATTTTGTAAA
>CAMOCI010000045.1 GCA_946610635.1 uncultured Clostridia bacterium
AGGTAATACATAACTTTTTTGGTAGAATTGTATTTCAGAAAAATTTAATGCAGGTTCTTGGTCTCAATATGGAATGTACAATAAGTTTTTAAATGGCCATGATGTCGTCACTGTTGCTGATTTTACAATTTTTTTATATGATGATGGTTTTGTTACTTTAAAATGGGATAACAAAAATGTCATTGTAAAAGATTTAATGTTACCTAAATATCAAAAAAGATATATTAAAGAATTAACTAAAATGTTTGGTATAAAATATAAAATGCATTATCATAAATTATTAAAACCTAACCAAAATAAATTAGATTTAGAAATGTAAGTTTTTAAAGTTGCACTGCTTGTGTAACTTTTTTAATTAAATAAAATATTATAAAAGGTTTTATTAGTTATAAAAAATATGTTGACTTAATGCAAAACTTATGATAGAATAGCATGGTGATTATGAGTGGTCCAATACATACGGTGCAAGAACACTCATGTTATTAGAATTTTTTTAGGAGGAAAACATGAACGTAATTCAAGAAATAGAAAAAGAAAACCTCAAAAAAAATGTGCCAGCATTTGCTGTTGGTGATACCGTAAAAGTTTATGTTAAAGTTGTTGAAGGCGGAAAAGAAAGACTTCAAGCATACGAAGGTATTGTTATAGCAAAACGCAATGGTAGCATTAGAGAGTCTTTCACTGTTAGAAGAATTTCTTACGGTATCGGTGTTGAAAGAACATTCCCACTTCACAGCCCAAGAATTGATAGAGTTGAAGTTGTAAGACACGGAAAAGTTAGAAGAGCAAAACTTTACTATTTAAGAGATAGAAAAGGTAAAGCTGCAAGAGTTGCCGAAGCAAGAGCTGGAAAAGAAGTTGTTACAGAAGCAGAACCTGTCGAAGTTGTAGAAGATTCTAACACAGAAAATGAATAATTAAATAACAAACAAGCCATTTAACTGGCTTGTTTTTAATTTTTTGATTTATAAAAACAAAAGCGTTTAATCAACATAAATAAAAATAGTCAACTAAACATTATTTTTATCTAATTCTCTTTTATAATAAAACAAATATTGTTGGGCATAACCACTTAAATCTTTAAACATTTCTGTTAGATTCTTTCTTATTTTAACTCTATTTGTTTCTTTTTGTGTAGCAAAAAATGAGTTATAAATTTTTTCTACCCATGTATCTACCGGAAAGCAATTCATATCATGATAACCAAATAGTGCAATGCAATCTGCAACTTTTGGACCTACACCACTTAATGTTGATAAGTATTCAAGTAATATTTTGGTATCATAACTTCTTAAACTTTCCAAATCAATATTTTTTAGTTTTCTAGCAGTTTCATATATGTATTTTGATCTAAACCCCATACCCATTTGCTTTAAATCTTCAATAGATAGAGTTAAAATTTCATCAATAGTAGGAAATGCGTAATATTCTCCCATATTTTTGCCACATTTAACAGACAATTTTTCAACTAACTGCTGAATACGCTTTATATTGTTATTTGCACTTATTATAAAACTAATAATCATTTCAAATGGTGGCTGATTTAGTATTCTTATGCCATAGCCAAAATTTGTTGCGAGTTTCATTGTTTCACTATTTTTAGATAGTGTATTTTTTATTATTTCATAATCATTATCCAAATCAAAAAAGTTAACAAAATATTTAATGTCTTTTGTTATGATTTCATAGCCATTTTCCATTTGTTTTAGTATTGCAATTTTATCTTCACTAATAACAGAATACGTTTTATCATCTACTTTTCTATATCTAAAAATCTGTCCACATTCTAAAATATGTGTTGCATTAAACTGGCTTTTATCTTTAATCAAAATTTTATCATTTGTAATTTCGTATTTCATATTAATATTATATCATAATTAAATAATTTATTGAAGATATTTTTTTAAAATATTGCTAATTTTTCATTTAATTTTTTTATTTATAATCATATTTCTTAAATTAAAAATTAGTGACTTAAAAAAATTTAATTACAAGAAAACCTAACAATTTTTATTTAAAATTAAACAATAAATTTAATAAAAATTTTGCTTTAGGGTATTCACTTTTATATTTTTATATGTTATAATTTATACATACGGAGGTGTGAGATGCTATTTAACATGTTAAATACAGGCAGTTGGGCAACGGATATAGCTAACCTTTTTACAAATAGCTACTATATAATCTGTTTGATATGTTTGGGAATAGGTATTATTTTGTGTGCTATTGAGTGCTTTGTACCCGGATTTGGAGTTTTAGGAATTACTGGTATAATATTTTGCACCTTTTCAGTTGTGTTTTTGCTCATTATGAATGGCACCTGGCGACAATTCCTGTTTATGTTTGGCTTGGCAATTTTGGTATTAACTCTTATTATTGTTATTGCAATAAGGAGTGCAAAATTTGGAGTTTTGAGCAAGTCGCCGTTAGTTCAGCAACAAACAGCATTGCCAGAAGACTATGATAGTAACGAAAAAAATTATCAATATCTTATAGGTAAAGTTGGTGTTACTGAAACTATTTGTAAGCCTATTGGTAAAGCAAATTTTGATGGTATAACTTATACTGTAATAACAAATGGTGCATATATTAACAAAGACAAAACAATTTATGTAGCAGAGGTTGAAGGTAGTTCAATCATTGTTAAAGAAAAAATGGAGGTATCAAAATGAATTTATTACTTGACGGAGTTTCAATTGGAGTTTGGATTTTAATTGCAGCAATAGCATTTGTTCTTATTATATTGCTTGCATTTGTGCCACTTAATCTATGGTTTAGATGTTTAGTTTCTGGCACACCTGTTAGAATGACAAGATTAATAGGTATGAGATTAAGAAAAGTTAATAGTGGTCTTGTTGTTAACGCTTATATAAATGCAAAAAAAGCAGGATTAGATATTAATATTAATGATTTAGAAACACACGCTATGGCTGGTGGAAATGTTACATCAGTTGTTGCAGCACTTATTTCTGCACATAGCGCAAAAATTACATTACCAGTAGAAGTTGCAAAGGCTATTGACCTTGCTGGTCGTGATGTATTAAAAGCTGTTAAAGAGAGCGTTACACCAAAAGTTATAAAAACACCTGTTATTAGTGCAGTTGCAAAAGATGGTATCGAACTAAGAGTTCTTGCAAAAGTTACTGTTAAAACAAATCTTAACAAATTAGTTGGTGGTGCAGGAGAAGAAACAATTATTTCACGTGTTGGCGAAGGTATTGTTACAACAATCGGTTCTGCTGAAACTCACGAGCAAGTTTTGGAGAATCCTGATTCAATTTCAAAACTTGTTTTAGAAAAAGGCCTTGATGATGGAACAGCTTTCCAAATTTTAAGTATTGATATTGCTGATATTGACGTTGGTAACAATATTGGTGCGGAACTTAAAAAGACAGCAGCACAAGCAGAAAAAGAAATTGCACAAGCAAAAGCAGAAGAAAGAAAAGCTATGGCTATTGCACAAGAGCAAGAGATGAAAGCAAGAGTACAAGCAATGCGAGCAAATGTTGTACAGTCCGAAGCAAAAGTTCCAGAGGCTATTGCAAGAGCATTTGAAGATGGAAAACTTGGAGTATATGATTATTACAGACTTCAAAACATACAAGCTGATACAGAAATGAGAAATAACTTGGCAGGAAAGAAAAAAGACTCAGACGATGACTCAAATAACTAAAAATAATAAATGGAGGTTAAAAATATGTTTGAATTTATATTTATTGGTATTTTTGCATTTATATTTTTAACTATTTTCATTTTCACTGTTATAAACAATTATAAAATTAATAAAAAAGCAAAAAAGCCTGAAATTAAAACTGATGACAAATCTAAAAATGTTGAGAATGTTGAAGTAAAAACAGAAATATCAAAAGAAAAGCCACTAGAAAAAGCAATAAAAGAGGCTAATGTTGAATATCAAATTAAGGAAGCTTTTGAAAAAATAGAACAAGAGAGAGCTGAGTATGAAAATCAAAATTCGAATTCAAATAAGTCTAGTGCTAGCAGATTAAAACTCGATAGAGGTGATTTTAGAACGGAACTTCAAATGTCACTAGAACAAAGTGTTATTTCAAGCGAAACAAACACAATAAGTAGCGCAACTGCAAAGATGGATAACGAATATAGTTATGTTGAACAAGGTACAAATTTAGATAAGCAAATTGCAGTTGAACACGAAATTAACAACAACTCTAATCAAGATATTTCGGAAGAAATCAACAATATGTCACCAGAAATGAAGACAATTTTGTTTAATGATATTTTAAATAAAAAATATTAAATTATTAGTTAAGTTAAAAGTAAATCAAGCATAAAATATTTAGAGGTGTTTTGTGTTTGATTTTTTTAATGACCTTTTTGGAGAGATAGAAAAACATAGTTACAGGTACCAAGTAAACAATGGAAAACAAATTATTGTTGAAGGCTACAAGACAGTTTTAAAAGTTGATGATTGCAGTATCATATTAAAACTTGTTAATGGTGAACTTGAAATAGTAGGCAACAATTTGCGAGTAAAAGAACTGGGCACCAATACCATTAAAATTGCAGGTAAAATTACAACAGTTTGTGAAACAGGGGTGATAAAATGAAAAGTACTTTTAAAAAAATTCATGTTTCATTAAAAGGTGTTAATTTAAGTAGAATTTACAAAGAATGTCAAAAAAATAACATAGAACTTTATAATATTAATAGAAAAGACTATAAAAATATTGAATTTGATATTGAATATAAAAACAAATCAAAGTTAAAAGATATATCAAAATTTCAAAAATATGAATATCAAGAAGAGCAAAAAAAAGGTTTTAATAAATTTATAAATTTTTTAAAGTATAGATTCGGTATTTTAATTGGCTTATTGTTTTTTATTTCGGTAAATTTTTTTAGCAATTTTTTTGTTTGGAATATAAAAATATATGGTAATGATAGGGTTACAAACGAGCAAATAATATTGACATTAAACAAAAATAATATATCAGTTGGTAAAATTGTTAATACAGCTAACTTGCAAAATATAGAAACAAAACTATCAAATGAAATTGAAGATATTTCACTTTGTAGTGTAATCAAAAAAGGCACAACAATTATTATAAATATAAAAGAAAAACTATTTAATCAAGAACTTGAAAGTGATGAAATAGGTAAAGATATAATAGCACCTATCAATTTAACAATTACAGAACTTTTTGTTAGTAATGGTACAGCATTAAAAAAGGTAGGCGATAGTGTAAAAAAAGGAGAAACGATTGTTGCTGGTTATGTTTTGAATTCAAATGGTAGAAAAATAGAATGTAAAGCAAATGCATCAATAAATGCCAAAACTTGGCATACATCAAGCGTAAATTATCCCAAAAAAAAGGAAGTTACAACCAGAACTGGTAAGGTTAATAAGCAATCATATTTAACTTTGTTTGGGATGAAGTTTAACATAAAAAACAGTAACAATACTTTTGAAAATTTTGAAGAAGAACAAACAGAACAAATTATCTCTAACAACTTTTTTCCGTTTGTTTTACATGTTAAAAAGCAATATGAAGTTACAAAAAGTTATGTTGAACAAAATTTTGAACTAGATAAGCAAAAAGTCTTAAAACAATGCCAAAAAGAAGCACAAAAAAGAGTTGACAAAAATCAAGAAGTTGTTAAAACATTTGATACGATATTAGAGCAAGAAGATTGTTTTGTTGTTACAAGTTATGTAGAAGTTAATTTTGCCGTTTGTTAATAATTGTTTTGTTTGATTTATGAAAAAAAGTAATATATCAAATAAAAATATAATAATTAATAAAAATCTCTTTAAGTTTTTACAAATATATGGTAAAATGTACATACTTAGGAGTATATATGGTAGAGTTTTTAGGACAAG
>CAMOCI010000046.1 GCA_946610635.1 uncultured Clostridia bacterium
GTACTCAAAATTGTTTTGGATAGTTCATTATTATGTGTCACAAAGTTAAAAAAGAAGTTTTGACTAGAATTAATCAAAAAACTATCGTCACCATAAATATTATAGCAACAATAGTAATTTTTTAACAAAACATGTTTTTTTAACTCAACAAATTTCATAGTGTTATTTTATCACAAATATTTTTTTTAGTAAACACTTTATTTGTGGCTTTTACATTTTTCTCAACTACTCTAATACGTAGCATAGCAATTCATCATCTTGCAAAACTTCAACATTTTGCGCAAAACCATTTACTTTTTGACATATATATATTTTTGAATTTATAACAGAGTAACTGCTTTTAAAGTTTTTTGCATACAAATATTTATAATTTTGACTAAAAATGTTTTTTTGCGTTATGACATCGTTTGTTACACTACCAAGTATTTGCAAAATATTATTACCATTTATATTATATTTTACTGCAACATTTTTATTAGCATTTTTATAAATATCTATTTTTATGGTGTTATCTGCAAAATTTACACTATCATCTTTAATAAAACTTAGTATATTTGATGAATATAAAGAGTTAGATAGTCCTAAAAATGCTCCATTATCAAAATCACCAAACACACAAACATTTTTTGCATTAAATGTGTTTGATATATTTGCTACATTGTTTTGCAAGTCTTGATTATAGTTAAATATCAATATATAATCCAAATTTTTAACTCTATTGTTTTTTAGCATATTTTTTACATTGTTTAGACAAAAATCATCACTTTCTACATTACAAAGCACTGTTTTGCCCTGCTTTGTTGTAAAAAATAGAGAATTACTCGCACTTTCCATAAAATATACTGAATTACTATTTATTAATCTGCTAGCATTGCATGTGCCTAAACTGGTTGATAAAAGTAAGACAAAACAAAGTGAACTTATGCATTTTGATTTTACTGTCATCATAACATATGGACTGATTAAAAAACATACAAAATAATATATACATACCGAAATTATACTAAAATTTAGCATTTCTATCATACCAAATTTTGCAAACACACCACTCCAATTTGTAACTATATTTACAAAGAATTGTGCGATATGCAAAATTAAAGGTGCACTAATCATTAAATTTATAAAGACAGCAAATAATAGCACAATAAACATAATTGTAAATAATGGCAAAACAATTAAATTACTAATAAAAGTTATTGGCGCAAATTTTCCAAAATATCTACATATCCATGGCAATGCACCAAGTGTTGCACCAAACATAACAGAAATTGAACTGCACAAAAACTGTGGTGGCTTTATTTTCGCTAGCAATTTACTAAACATATTTGCAAATAAGATAATTCCAAACACAGACCCAAAAGATAACAAAAAGCCAATATCAAATAAGTATAGTGGTTGAAAGAGCAGAACTATAATACCTGCAAATGAAATATTAGATAGACTGTCGTTTCTTTCACCCAATATCATACCAAGCATTAAACTCAAACTCATTACACTAGCTCTAAACACACTTGCAGAAAAATTACATAGTATGTTATAAATTAGCAAAATAATCAGTATTACAAAAAACTGATATTTCTTTTTAACTTTAAACTTTTTTAACAAGAATAATAGAACAGAAACAAAGATACCTATATGTAATCCACTAACTGCCAAAATGTGAGCAAGACCACCATTTTTGAATATCAAATTATAATTTTCGCTCAATAGTGATTTATCACCAAAAAGCACAGTATAGCAAAAGCCTGCATTTTCTTCTGATAAATTATTAAATAATATGTGTTTCGTGTCATCTTTAAGTTTATCAGTTAATATTGCTCTACCCTGTTTTTTTGCAACTTCGTCGGCATTAATAGAACAATAGTAATGCACTTTGCTTTTTAAAACGCTTGTGTTAATTTTGCCATTTGTAACAAGTTTAGACTGAGTTAAATAAGCAGTAAATTCTAGAACATCACCTACACAAAAAGCATCATCAACATTTGCTTTGATATTAAACTTATAAGTTTTTCCATCTATCTTAACATTGCCCAGCAAAAGTTTTGTGGAACCATTTATGATAGATACTTCTTTGACACTAGCGGTAATTGTATAATTATCACTTTTTAAATCTCTTTTACTATTAATTGTAAAACTTAATGCTGATAACCCTGCTGTTATGGTGGCAGTTACTAGCACCAAAATACTTATAATCTTTACACTTTTTATACCAAACACTTTTAAAAATCCATCTAATATTTTTATTTTAAAAACTGATAAGATAAGTAGTATTAAATTAAAAAGCAAAAATACAGAATAAATTATGATTGGTACAATATTGCCAAGAAAAATATTGATAACAGAATATACTGCACCAATAAAACAAAAAAATAAAATAAGCAATGGTCTAAAATTAACAAATCTTTTCACTTTTCTTTTGTACCTAAAATTACCAAATTTTACCAATAATATTTTAACATTATGTAGTTATATTTCCATATATTATTTAAACTAAATATATCATTTATCACGATATTTTTAATATCTCAATTTAAGATATTATAAAATTAAAATATGGTACAAACAAGGTTAAAAGAATTAAGATTAGAACATAACAAAAAACAAATAGAAATTGCTAGTATATTAAAAGTTCAACAAAATACATATAGTCAATATGAAACAGGCAAAAATGAAATACCCCTAGAATTTTTAATAAAACTCGCAAAATTTTATAATGTTACAACAGATTATATTTTAATGTTAAGTGATATTGATATGCCATATTAATTAGTTAAGGACTATTTTGTTGGGTTATATATAAAGTTATCACTACACAAGTTGGTAACATTTGTAATAATTTACACACTAAAAAACCATAACATTATTTGTTATGGTTTTTTATGTTTAAAATTTAACTACAAATTATAATTCAATTTTAACAATTTTATAACTTGCTAAACCTGCTGGTGTTTCAACCTCTACAACACTACCAACTTTTTTACCTAGTATTGCAGCACCAAGTGGGCTTGAATTGCTGATAATACCATTAAGTGGGTCACTATCAGTTGAGCCCATAAGAGTATATTTCACTTCTTCATCAAACTCTTCATCATACAAAGTAACCTTAGAGCCTACACCAACAACTTTTGTATTTAAGCTATCTTTTGTAATAATTTTTGCATTTTTAATTCTGTTTTCAAGCTCTAATATTTTAAGTTCGAGTTGTGCTTCTTTTGTTTTTGCTGCATCATACTCTGAGTTTTCACTCAAATCACCATAACTTTTAGCTTCGCCAATCATTTTAGCAACTTCTATTCTTTCTATTGTCTTTAATCTTTCAAGTTCCTTTTTTGTATCTTCCAAACCTTCTGGTGTTAAAAAAATTTCTTCCATTATTCCTCCAAAAAACAAGAAAACGCATAAATCTATTTGCGTTTATCTTACAAATAAAAAATGCCAACAAATTTAAAAATTTGCCAACTTTATTTTATGTGCATATAAAATATCACAAATTTAAAACTTTGTCAATTAATTTAGTAATTTTGAATTTTATTTTATGTAAATCTTATATATTATTTCTATTTTCATTTTATTTATGCACTATATATAATATTCATCAAAAATATATAAATGTTAAAAGATTTTTGTTTTAAAAAATTAAAAATATGTGATATTATATAAATATGTTTAAATTATGGGCAAAACAATATGATGAAAATAATAGAATAATAAAACATAAAACCTATGAGTTTAGTCAGGATTTTGATGTTAAATTTTTGCGTGCATACCTAGAAGTTATTTGCAATGATTTAAAAATAGAAACTCCATTAGTTTTAACATCTCATTATATAACTTTTAACAACTTTAACAAAGTAAGATTTTGTGCAACTGATTTTGTTGATATTATTGATTTTAAGTATTTTGGAGTAGAATTAATACCTTAATTATTAAAATACGTTTTATATTTATAAAATGAAAACGTATTAATGTATTAAATTAAATTTAAATATAAATAAAAACACACTAATTATAAGATTAGTGTGTTATTTTTTACTTTTTTAATGTTAAAACTTCTTCATTGCTAACTTCTTTTAATTTTGCCTTTTTGTTTGCTTTTCTGGTTCTATTTGATTTACTTTTTGCCAAAACATTTTTAATTTCGCTTTCATTTAAACTTTCAAACAAATATTTGATGCCTTCTTCATCATGATTAGCCTTAAATGCTTCATAAGTTGAAAGTTGAACTGTTAATTCTCTTGCTGCAAGTTTATAATCAACTTCATCAATTGCTTTTAATTCAAAGTATAATTCTGGAACTATAGAAACACAACGTTTAACAAGTTTTGTTTTTTCAGCTTCTGTAAAAGAATTAATTGATGAGTTACAAAGCAAACCAAGTAAATGTAGTCTGTATTCTTCATAATTTAGTTTTGATTTTTTAATTGATTTTTTTGCTTGATTTGGAATTGTATATAATACTCTATTATTCCATTTATGTAATGCCTTTGCAGGAACAACTTTGCCTTTTTCTGGATTTCTCTTTAAAGTTTCGTTTGCTGCAGTTGTTGACCTTGTTGTCATTTTATTACTTTGAACTTTTTCAAAAAATGATTTGCTATCAATTCTATCAGCAATAGATTGAGCAAATTTATCAAACTCATTCAAGTTTTTTCTTGGTCTAAAATAAAGATTCATAGCTCTTTGAAGTTGAGTTCTTAATGTAGAATATCTTACACTTTTTGTACCATCTTTTTTTGTTCCTTCAGTTTTAACTCTTTCATCTAGTACTTTGCAATTACTAAACAATACTTCTGGATTTTTGACAAACGCCTTAATAAAAGTTTCCATTGTTATTAAATCTTGCAAAGATGGCATATCATCAAGTTCCAAAATAAGTTCTGGTTGGTTTGCACACGCAATATTAACTATTGTTACATTTGAAATAGTATCGTTTTTGTCTACCAAATCATAAACATTGGCACCATTTTTTGTTGCAATATCTATAAGTGGTACACAATTTTTACCTTTTAGTTTGCCAATAATGTATCCTAACAAATATGGCTCCTTTTCAATAGTTTTTGCCAAAAAAGTCTCATCATAAGCACGTTCCATTAACTTATCAGCAATTTGACTTTGTTGCTCTACGCTTAACTCTCTAAACTTTTCTTCTCTTTCTGCTACGCTTTGTTTTTTAGAACTAAATATTTTTGAAAATAAATCTTTTAAAATACCCATAATTACCTCTTGAATTAATTATACAACCAAATATTTTCAATGTCAATAGTGATTTTTATTTTTTAATAAATTATTAAGATAATAATAAAAATTACTTACAGAAATGGTATTAAAACATAAAAATAAAAAAGTACAAGTTGTAATATTTTTTTTAGCCTTGCAAATAATAAGAATATGATTAGTATTATCGCATTTATTGTTGTTATGTTTGGCAGTTTAAACTGGCTTTCTATTGGATTTTTTCAGTACGATATAGTGGCTGGCCTTTTTGGCTATCAAGGTAGCATATTTAGCAGAATTATTTATATCATTGTTGGTATTTGTGCTATATATTTAATTTATGTAATAATAAAAAATAAAGGCAGATTAACAGTAAAAAAAATAAAAATAGAAGAAAAGCCTATGGTTGATAAAATTACCAAAAAAGATGAAGAAACAATAAAAAGAGATGAAAAAATAAAACAAGAGATGCTTGTTAACGAAGAAGTTAAAAGCCAAATAAAAGAGCAAGTTTTGGAAGAAATGAAAAATAAAAATAATGAAAACACTGGCGAGAACAGACAAAATATTTAGTTAAACTTTAAAATTAATAGAAAATGCAACTATTTATAAAAAAAATATCTCATGTTCGAGAT
>CAMOCI010000047.1 GCA_946610635.1 uncultured Clostridia bacterium
TAAAAATAGAAAAAAATGAGCAATAAAACGCAATTTTAGGAGTTGCACTACAAAATTTTGAAAATAGTATAAATAGCGACATGATTATTTCAAATAAACTTTTAACTCTAACTTAGATGCTTGTTGATAAATATAAATAATAAAATAAAAATATTTACCAAAGGCAAATCAAACAAAATAAAATTTTAAAAATAAATTTACATAAAAAGAAGGTAACATTATGAACTTATTAAAATTAAAAGAAAAATTAAAATCTATATTATTTAATGAAAACATTTTTGATGATGAACAAGTTATTTTATATCTTTGTGGTAATGAAGCACTACCTAACCCACTAGATAGCGAAACAGAACTTGAATATATAGAAAAAGCAGAACAAGGCGATGAAGAAGCACGCAGTAAACTTATTGAACATAATTTAAGACTAGTTGTATATATCAGCAAAAAATTTACAAATACAAATGTAGATATGGAGGATTTGATAAGTGTTGGCAGCATAGGACTTATTAAAGCAGTAAATAGTTTTAGGCTTGATAAAAATATTAAACTTGCAACTTATGCAAGCCGCTGTATCGAAAATGAAATTTTAATGCATCTACGTAAAACCAGCAGATTAAAAGCAGAAATAAGTCTTGATGAACCATTGACTGTTGATGGTGATGGTAATGAACTTGTGCTTGGTGATATTTTGAGTGTAGAAAGTGATAGTGTTACAAAAAATATAGAAAAAACCACCGAGAATAAACTATTGTGGCAGTGTTTAGAAAAACTTAATGATAAAGAAAAAGAAATTATGATACTTCGCTTTGGGCTTGGAAGTGATAAAGAAAAAACACAAAAGGAAGTTGCTGACGAACTTGGAATAAGCCAGAGTTATATTAGTAGAATAGAAAAAAAGATTGTTGGTAAACTAAAAAAAGAATTATTAAAATCTTATTAAAAATTAAAATTATATTATGCTTTGATGCATAATATTTTTTATACAAACAAAAAAATAAAATATAATTTTTGATGATGTTATTTAATCACAATAATAAGTAAATAACTCGTTTATTATTTGACTTAAAACATTATTTATAATACAATAGACATGAGGTACTTATGAAAAATTTTGAAATATCAACAGATAGTAATTGCGATTTGTACGCAAATGAAATAAAAGAACTTGGCATTTTTGTTGGCCACCTTAGTTATACTTTTAGCAAAGGTAATGAGTTAACAGAACATTTAGATAATTTTACAGAATATAGTCAGTATGTGGAATTTTTTAATAAAATAAGAAACGGATATGTTGCAAAAACATCAATACTGAGTTTACAAGCACATATTGATTTGTTTACAGAAATGGCAAAAGCAGGTATTAAAAAAGCATTACATATTGCCCAAAGTGACGGATTAAGCCCAACTATTGACAACGCAAACAAAGCAATAGAAATGGTTAAAGAAGAATACCCTGATATTGACTATATTGCAATAGAAAGTAAAACAACAACAGTTGGAGAAGGTTTACTTGTAAAAATTGCTTGCGATATGCGTGATAAAGGAAAAGATAGGCAAGAAGTTATTGATTTTATTCAAAACAACAAATGCAAACTGCAACATATCATAATGGTTGATGATTTAACCTGTTTAAAACGTGGTGGAAGAATTAGTGGACCAAAAGCAATGATTGCTACAATGTTAAACATAAAGCCAATTATCGAATTTGGCATGAACGGAAAACTTGACGTTTATAGAAAAGAAATGGGCGTTAAAAAAGCGTTAAAAGGAATGGTTGAAGAGTTTAAATCTCATACGCTAAACAAAGACTACCCTATGGCATTTATTGTACATTGTGATAACGAACCAAGAGCTTTAGAACTTCAAAAAATGATAGAAGAAGAAACTGGCGTAAAACCAGAAATAAGAATTATGGGACCAATTATTGGTGCTCACGTTGGACCAGGTGGAATTGCTATTGGTTATTTAAGCAATGAAGATAGGCCATTTTAAAACATAATAAAAAATAATATTGCCAAAAAAAATATAAATTTTGGCTTTTTTTATGCATTTTTGGCAAATTATTACAAATTTATTAAATATTTCAGAATATTTTTTTATGCTTTGGTAACCATAAAATCAAGGAGATTTTATGGCAAGCAAAGTTAATATTTGTGGCTTAGATACTTCTAGCCTACCAAAGCTAAGTAATGAAGAAATGGATGAACTAATAAAAAAAATTAAAGCAGGTGATAAAAATGCAAAAAAACAATTTGTTATTGCAAATTTAAGGCTTGTTTTAAGCGTTGTACAAAGATTTAGTATAAAAAAGGGATTTAATCCAGATGACCTTTTTCAAGTTGGCTGTGTAGGGCTTATTAAGGCGATAGATAACTTTAACATTAACTTAAACGTAAAATTTTCTACTTATGCAGTGCCTATGATTATTGGAGAAATAAGAAGATTTATGCGTGATAGTACAAGCATGAGAATATCAAGAAGCATAAGAGATACTGCATATCAAATTTTAAAGTGTAGAGAAAGATATAGTAAAGCACACAAGCCTGAACCAAATTTGGAACAAATTGCTACAGATTTAGGTATTACTGTTAAAGAAGTTTCTTTTGCCCTAGATGCTTTAAATGAGCCAGTGAGTATGTTTGAGCCTGTTTATAAAGATGGTTCTGAAACCATACGCGTTATGGATCAAATTGGTGATAGCAAAAACAATCAAGATGAATGGATAGAAAATTTTGCACTTAAAGATGCTTTAAAAAAATTGAGTGATAGAGAAAAACAAATACTTTTAATGCGTTATTATTTGGGCAAAACACAAATCGAAGTTAGCAATGAAATAGGCATAAGTCAAGCACAGGTTAGTAGGCTTGAAAAAGATGCCATTAACTCTATGAAAAAAAATGTAATGTAAATTAAAAATACAACAAACATATATTTGAAAAAATCAGTTATTAAAATATAATAAGTTCTTAAAATAATACAAAAAATCATAGCGTTTGCTATGATTTTTTGTATATATTAAACTTATCCTATTTGCACTATTTATATGCAATAACCAAAACATAATCACTATATATTGAAGTAAATACTTTATAACCAATTGTGCTTGGTATATTACCATTAATCATATTCCATATAGAACGTGATATTAATGCTTCCGCCGTCATTGATTCGGGACTAGATAAATAGCCTAAATATTGCATACCTTGTGTTATTGTATCAATTTTTAAAGGTAATGTGTATGGAGTATATTGTGATGCTGAGTAAAACATATCAGTATTCTCTGTTGTTGGTGGATAATCTTTTGAACTTGTTTCTTGTCTTTTTGTATCAGCAGATTCTGGTATCAAGAAATATTCATGAACAGCATATTCAGTTGTACCATTACCGCCATGCACATCATCAAATGTGCAATCCACAATAAAACATTCTTTTTCGTTATCATTATCTATATCAAAGCTAATCTTATTCCATGCATGTCCAGAAGTTTCATCTTCTTTATCTTGCAAACCGCTTATGATAATACAATCAATACCTTCCATATTGCAAAGAAGTGAAAACATTTTTGAGTATCCATCACATACTGCAAGTCCACAAAGCATTGCACTTTCTACATAATGGAAATAGCCAATATAAAATTGTTTAACATCTGTAATGCCACTTTGACTTATTTGTTTGTTCATATTATTAATATAATTCAAACCATAAGTATCATAAGAAACATTCATAACAATATAATCATGAATTGCAAGTGCTTTGTAGTAATCTGTCATATTGTCATCACAAATTGTGGTTAAAATTTGTTTTGCTTTATTATAAATAACTTCTGCCAAAGTGTTTGCTTCTGCAAATTTTGGCTTTACGTGATGTTCAACCGCACTAATTAATCCATCTGTTGAATAAACATCTTGCTCAATCAAACTTTTGTCAGTAACAAATTGATGTTCATTTGTTCTTGAACTTTCGCTAATTGTATATGTCATTGCTTTATCAAATTGAGTATAAGTTGGGCTATAAGTAGGTTTATCACTTACTTTTGCATATTCAAAAGTGAAGGTTGACTTGCCTGTTTTGCTACTAGAATTACTTGCAACATAGGACAATCTAAATGTACCAGTCTTTTTATTTATAGTAGAAGACAATTTTGTAGATATTGTTGTTGTATTATCATAATTGATATAAACATTGATTTTATTTAAGAAATTTATTGTTGCATATTCAACAACATCTTGCATCTCTTGTTCACTAGTAATGTAATAATCATAAGTTTGTCCAAAATAGAAATACTTATCTGTGTAGCCTTCATGCTGTGCATCTGCTCTATTGCAATATACCATATTGCTAATATCAGAACTATCAAAATACTCGCTTGTTGCTTGAATTCTAACCTGTCTAGCAACGTTAACTAAAATATAATCTTCCAAATCTATTGATGCAACTGCACTATTTATAACTATATAACTATCATCTAAAATAAGGTTATAACCACTAGCATTTTCTATTTCGTGCCATATTATAGTATTTCCAGAAATTGTAATCGTAGGTGTGTTAAGTTTTACATTTACATAACTAATGTTTGATTTTTCACTCTCATTATAATAGCCATTTTTATTAGCTTTTATTTGAAATGCTATTTTACCATTTTGTTTATACTGAATTGCACTAGCAATCAAAACAAAATTATTATCTATGGTAAAATTACTGTTTAATAATTGATTACCTACATATAATGTATAATTTGAAGCATTTTCAACTTCTTCAAAATCTATCTTAAAATAATCATTTTGAGTAGTTACATTTATTATTCTTGGTGTGGCAAGTTTTTTATAAACTTGCTTTGTAATAACATTAGAATATTCTGAAACTTTGTCATTTTTATCTATAGCCAAACACTTGATGCTGTATACACCAACTTCTGTTAAATATGTACCATACGAAAAATAGGTATTTGATGTTGTGTATTGTCTTGTAATATTTTCGTCTATTATTAATACTCTATAATTAACAGCCCTTTCAACTTCATCCCACGTTATCATACTATCAGTGATATTATCCACAATTTGCGGAGCAGCTATACTATAATCTATTTCAATAGCATCAAATTCTGTAGAAGGTTCAGAATTATTGTAACCAAATTGTTTTGCAATTATTTGCAATTTAAACTGTTCATCTAAAACTTGACTAAATGTTGATATGCCAATTTGTTGATATGAAATTGTTATAGAATTGGCAGTGATTTTACCTTGAACACCATCATCATTTACAAAAAATTGTTTAAGATTATAGTTATTATTAACATCACTATACCAGAGTTCATACTCATCAACACAAATATCAGGACTTCTTGAAATATAAACTACACTCCACGAGATATTTATTGATTGATTTAAATCTGTTAATACAACATTTTGTGGCGTTGGCAATGTTTTTTTGTAAGTATAGTTTAATACGTCACTAAAATCACTAGCTAAATAATTATTTGTTTTATTAGATTTAACTAAAAATTGATAATCGCCATAACTATATTCTTCAAAAACATTGGTAATATCATATCTTAAATAATTACCCCACAAAACACAATTTGTAATTTTAACATCTATTAAATCTGTTAAATTTGCCTTGATGATATAATTTTCACAATGATCAACTCTTTTCCACTGCAAATACATTCTGCTATTTGAAGTTACCACACTTAACTCTGTTGGTACGCTTAATTGTAAAAATGCCGTATAACTAACATAATTACTATCAGCGCTTCTTGTATAATTTTCACGAGCAGTTGCAGATACGCTAAATTTAAGTT
>CAMOCI010000048.1 GCA_946610635.1 uncultured Clostridia bacterium
TTGATTTCTTATATGTGCAGTGTAGATAATAAATAAATTTATTTAATACGATTTAATCTTTGCTAAATGCATAATATAACTAGGATAGCATTTAAACTTGACTTATAAAATATCTTGTAATTTTTGCAGGATATTTTTATTTGTGGTATAATAAAAACATGTCAGTAAACATTTATAAAAAGACTTATGATTATTTAAGTGATTTATTTCCTAACGCAACATGTGAATTAGAACATAATTCTGCTTTTGAACTTTTGATTGCTCTAATACTTAGTGCACAGTGTACTGATGCACGTGTAAACAAAGTTACAAAAGTTCTTTTTAAAGAATATAACACGCCACAAAAACTGGCTGTTGCAAAGCAGGAAGATATACAAAAAATTATTTATTCATGTGGCTTTTATCACAACAAAGCAAAAAATTTAATTGCTTGCAGTAAAGATATTTTGGCAAAATATAATGGCGAAGTACCTAGTTCACTTCAAGAATTGCAAACACTAGCTGGTGTTGGCAGAAAAACAGCAAACGTTGTGTATAGTTTATGGTTTAAAGGTGATGCTATTGCTGTTGACACTCATGTTTTTAGAGTTAGTAACAGAATAGGTATAGCACATGGAGATACACCACTAGAAGTTGAAAATGAGCTTATGCAAAATTATGATAAATCACAATGGTCTATGCTTCACTATTTATTAGTGCTGTTTGGCAGATATCATTGCACTGCAAAAAATCCAGATTGTGTAAATTGTAAATTAAAAGATATTTGCGAATATTATTTGCAGCGCAAAAAGTAATGTAATTGTTAAAAAAAATATTGATAAATAAAACAATTTGTTATATAATAAAATGCAAAATTCAGATAATATAATTGTAAGATTACAAAAAATAATATAGGAGAAAAACATGTTTGTAGATAAAGTTACAATTCACATAAAAGCAGGTAATGGTGGTGATGGTGCACTAAGTTTTTTGCGTGATAGAAAAACAATGAATGGTGGCCCAGATGGTGGAGATGGTGGCAAAGGTGGAGATGTTATTTTTGAAGTTGACAAAAATAGCAATAACCTTGTTGATTTTTATTTTCAAAAGCATTTTAGAGCACCAGATGGAGAAAATGGTGGCAAGCGCCGTTGTGCAGGCAAAGCTGGAGAAGATTTAATAATTAAAGTACCACGTGGAACTATTATAAGAGATAAAGAAACAAATAGAGTAATAGCCGATATGTTTTATCTTGATGATAAAAAAATTGTTTTAAAAGGTGGTTTAGGTGGTAGAGGTAACCAGAATTTTGCAACTAGCACAAGGCAAGCCCCAGCATTTGCAGAAACAGGTATAAAAACAAAAGAATATCAAGTTGTTTTAGAACTCAAAACTATTGCTGATGTTGGTTTACTAGGCTTTCCTAGCGTTGGTAAAAGTAAAATATTAAGTGTTTTGACAAGTGCCAAGCCAAAAATTGCAGATTATCATTTCACAACATTGTCACCTAATTTAGGCGTATCTAGTTATGGCGGCAAAACATTTTTGATTGCTGATATTCCGGGAATTATCGAGGGCGCTAGTGAAGGTAAAGGTTTAGGTTTTCAATTTTTAAGACACGTTGAGCGAACAAAAATGCTTTTACACGTTGTAGATATTGCAGAAGTTGATGGTAGAAGTGCGATAGAAGATTTTAAAATTATTAATGAAGAACTTAAAAAATATTCAAAAGAACTTGTTAATGTGCCACAACTTGTAGTTCTTAACAAAATTGATTTGCTTGATGGTGATTATACAAAAGTTGAAAAATTTAAAAAAGAGTATGGTAAAGATTATAAAATATTAACATACTCTGCTGCAACAAGAGAAAATGAAAAAGAACTTTTACAAGCTATAGTAGAAACTTTGTCAAAATTGCCAGAAGCAGAGCCAGTACAGCCAGAAATTTTTGAACTAGACAAACGCGATTTAACAAAATATGAAATCATCAAAACAGGCAATACTTTTGAACTTGTTGGTGATAAAATTGATGAAATTATTCGTGGAGTTAATCTTAATGAGCCAGAGAGTTTTGCATACTTTCAAAATAGATTGCGTGACGAAGGCGTTATTGATGCACTAAAACGAAAAGGCATGAAAGATGGTGACTTTGTCAGAGTTAAAACTTTTGAGTTTGAATATTATGACTAAATTCGGCTCGATAGCAATCTTTTCAGTGCTCGTGCCTGCAAGCAGTCAATGCACTTCAAATATTCTATCTCGCCTCTTAGTATTTTTCTGTGGATATTAGTGGTAAAACAAATCTTGTGTAAATTCAATAATCAATTTGATGTATTATACAAATGTTCGGCTTGATAGCAAATTTGCTTGTTGGTATGAATTTACAATATAATTAAAAAGACTACATAAATTAACCCGTATGGTTAAAAATATGTAGTTTTTTAAACATAAATTCTGCAATCATTAAATATCTCAATTAATCATAAAAATATTATATGGTAAGTAAAAATGTACAAATGTACAAATATATTCAAAACTTAAATCATTGCTATAACAATAATTCTAATAATTGTCAAAGTAATGATTGTGATTTTGATTGTAATAATAAAAAGTTTGTTAAAAAATATAATCATAAAAAATCAAGATTTTGGTTTAAATTTTTGATAGCAATTATTATTATATTGTTGTTTATTATAGGCTATTTATATTTTTTTGTTAATCCGCAAATAATTAATGGACATAAAGCACAAATAAAAACATTTAGCGTTAACCTAATTAACAACGCAGTTGCAACTACAATAAATAATAACGAGTATGATGATTTAATTACAATCACAAAAAATAGTAATGGCAATATTTCGCTACTTTCGGTTAATAGTAAAAATGTAAACATATTAACAAATAGTGTTATGTCTTTGGTGCAAAGCAAGTTAAATCAGCAAGATACTTTAAACTACAAATTACCACTAGGTACTTTTACAGGTTTGCCAATACTAAGTGGAATAGGCCCAAATGTAACACTTAAAATAGTGCCAGTTGGTAGTGTTGCTACAAAATATCGTTCTCAAATTTCAAGTCTTTCAATAAATCAAAGTTATCACAAAATTTATTTAACAGTATCAGTTTCTTTGTGTGTGTTTTTGCCTTTATATACACAATATATAGATGTATCTAGCCAAATTTTAATTGCAGAAAATTTGATTGTTGGTCAAATTCCAACAACATATTTAAACACAGATAATTTAACTAATGCACTTAATTTAATACCATAAAAAATAACTTATCAAATAATTTGTTTTTAAATTTTATAACTATTTAAAATATGCAAAAATTATGTTTGCATATACAAAACATAAATGATATAATAACATCATGATTTATTTAGATAATGCATCAACAACAAAAATCTTTGAAAGTGTAAATAAAAAAATATTTGAACTCAACAATGAGTTCTTTTATAATCCATCTGCACTATACAAACCAGCAACAGACACAGCAAAGATTTTAGAAAGTGCGAGAGAAGAACTTGCTAAAAACATGTGTACAACAGCAGAACATATAATTTTTACTAGTGGAGCAACCGAAGCCAATAATATGGCTATTTTTGGCTTTGCAACAGGTAAAAAAGATGCCGAGTATATTTTTTCGACAGGAGAACATCCTAGTGTTTTTAACGTTGCAGAAACTTTAAAAATGCAAAATAAAATTGTTAGATATACAGATATTTCTAATAATGGCATTGTTGATGAAGAAAAATTTAAAAATTTAATAAATCAAAACACACATTTTGTTTCTATAATTCATGTTAGTAACGAAACAGGTGCTATTAATGATATAAAAAAATTATGTCAAATTGCTCATCAAAAAAATCCTAATATTATTTTTCATGCAGACGGCACACAGGCTTTTGGTAAAATATATGTTGATGTTAAAGATTTAGACGTTGATTGCTACACAATTTCTGCACACAAATTTCATGGACCAAAAGGTGTGGGTGCGTTGTACGTAAAAAACCCGGATAAAATTAAAGCAATAATGTTTGGTGGCGGTCAACAAAAAGGCAAGAGAAGTGGCACAGAAAATGTTAGTGGTTATGTTGGCATGGCAATGGCTAGCACGATAGCAGTAAAAAATATTCAAAGCAATTATGCTCAAATTTTGGCATTAAAAGATTATATAAAGCAAGAGATTACGCATAATTGTACAGATTTTAAGTTTAACGATGCCAAAAATAATTCACCTTACATTTTAAGTGTAAGTTTTAAAGGACTTAGGGGCGAAGTTCTTTTACATCAATTAGAAGAACAAGGTGTTTTGGTTGGTGTTGGCAGTGCATGTAGTAGCAAAAAACAAAATAACAGAGTACTTGAAAACATGGGTGTTAGTAAAGATTACTTGCTTGGTAGTGTGAGAATTAGTTTTTCTTGTCAAAACACACCTAGCGAGATTAAAATTGCAACTCAAAGCTTAATAGAACAATATAAAATATTAAAGGAAAAAATGTCTAAATAGGAACAGTATAAATATGAAAAAAGTTATAATGATAAAATATGGCGAAATATATTTAAAGGGCAATAATCGTGGTTTTTTTGAAAGTTTGCTTTTAAAAAATATTAAGTATGCACTGTATGGCATGCAAGCAACTGCAAAAAGAGTAAGAACTCGTTATTTTGTAGAAAATTTTGAAGAGAGCCAAGAAGATGAAATTGTTGAAAAACTTAAAAAAGTGTTTGGTATTCACAGCATAAGCAAAGCAGTTGAAATTGATACAACAAAAGATGAGATTATTGATTTTTGCAGCAAAATTAGACTTGAAAATTGCACTTTTAAAGTTGATACCAATAGAGCTGATAAAAATTTTGAATTATCTAGTATGCAGCTTAATTGCTTGCTTGGTGAAATTATTTTAAATAACAACCCAACTGCAAAAGTTGATGTACACAAACCAGATGTTACGATTTTTGTTGATATTAGAGAAAACAAAAAAACATATATTTATTATAAAGATATTTTGGGTGCTGGTGGTATGCCTGTTGGTAGCAGTGCAGATGGTTTGGTTTTGCTTTCTGGTGGTATTGATAGTCCTGTTGCTTGTTATCAAATTGCAAAAAGAGGGATGCACTTAACAGGTTTACACTTTGCTAGTTACCCATATACAAGTGAACAAGCCAAAGAAAAAGTTGTAAAACTTGCAAAAATAACAAAGCCATACACTCACATGAAAAAACTTTTGGTTGTTTCATTCACTGAAATTCAAGAGCATATACACAAATATTGTAGAGATGAGTATATGATTACTTTAATGCGCAGATTTATGATGCGTATTGCAGAGCGCCTAGCAAATCAAGTTGGTGCAAAAGCCATTGTTACGGGAGAAAACTTGGGTCAAGTTGCAAGTCAAACAGTAGAGAGTATTACTAGTAGTAATTCTGTTTTGGAAGTTATGCCTGTATTTAGACCATTAATTGCTATGGATAAAGAAGAAATAATTGATATATCAAAAAAGATAGGTACATTTGAAACATCAATTTTGCCTTATGAAGATTGCTGCACTGTGTTCTTGCCAAAGTATCCATTAATCAAACCAAATTTAAAAAAGGTTTTGGAAGAAGAAAGTAAATTAGATGTAGAAAATCTTATTAAAAATGCATTAAATAAAGTAGAAGAAATTAAAATATAATATTAAATTTTATTTAATTCAAATTTAAAAAAATTAATAATACAAAATTGTGTAGTACTTTTTTGTTTTAACTTTTCAACAAATAATTTACATATTTTTTTTATTT
>CAMOCI010000049.1 GCA_946610635.1 uncultured Clostridia bacterium
TGCAGTGCACTAGCATTATTCGGAGCAAACCTATTAAAAATAAAGCCTAGCATAGAAGTGAAAAATGGTAAAATGGGCGTTGGTAAAAAATATTTTGGTAAATATGAAAACTGCGTAATAAAATATGTTAAAGATACACTTGAAACATACAAAAATCCAGACTATACAAGAATATTTATCACTCACACAAAAATTAATAATGAAATTGTGGAACAAGTTAAAAAATATTTAAAAGAAAATACACAATTTAAAGAGATTTTAGAAACAACAGCCGGAGCAACAGTTACAAGTCATTGTGGTAGCAATACGTTAGGCATATTATTTTATACTGATGGTGAAGGTCATTATTAATAAATATTTTATTAATATCAAAAAACGAATACATTTGAAATGTATTCGTTTTTTACATCTTTAAAATGATATTACAACTGTGTTGTATTCTCTTCTCTTAAATCTAATAACAAATTATTTATAATTTTTTTTGCTTCATCTTTATTAACATTAACTAGCTTTTCTGCTATAGTTTTAAAAATTTCTGCATTTTGTTTAGATACTTTGCCTGCTGTTATAAACTCTTTTGAAATATCAAAAAGTTCTTTTGCAAAAGGTGTAAAACGTAAATTATCTTGATGCCAATATGTATCTGCCTTTTTTGCTGTACAATTTGATTTACCTTTAACATCACCAAGACCATGAAAACTAAACTTTAAACCATAAATATCAACAACAGAAAATTTATCATTATGTAATACTTTGACGCTTTCTATGGGATTATCTAATAATCTATCAACTTGTGCATCTAAAAAACCTTTAAATGTATATTTGTTTCTAACTTCTTTTGGTGCATAAGCTTTTTTTACAAACGCATTGCATAGTGTACCAGCAGAAAATATAACAAAGCAGTCATAAATATTTTTCGGCCTAAATAAACCTGTAATGTAAAATGCTAATTGTTCATCATCAAAACTAATAACAGTTGGCTCTTTGCTCTGCACACTAGCAATTTTGTGCTTTAACTCTTTTGTAGATTCAAAATTTAATTCTTTCATCATCATATCAAAAACTCCTTTGCTTTGATGCAATCTAAAAGCTTCTTGTCTTTTAACTTTTTAGAACTAAGCAAAATCTTTAGCTCCTTATTATCAATAAAGCATTTTTTAGCATCAATTTTAGAAAGTCTTCGATTAAAGTTTACAAATTCATCAAAATTTTTAAAAGTTTTATTAAAATTTTTTGCATCAGCGGAGTGTAAAAAGTTAGGGAATAATACAGAATATTCTTCACTAGGTATATGCATGTGAAACACAGATTTATGGTTCACTGAGTCTTCAAAAAATTCTTGATTTTTCTTCTCAATTTCACTGCCTGTATAATTATGTTCTTGATTAATATATTCTAATTTATTTATATGATTATTAATTGGCATATAATCCATTCTATAAAGCAATCTATTTTCATTAACATCACCATTTAATACTAAATTTAGTTGATAGCCAACATTTTGCAAATCATTAGCGCAATTGCTTTGTAATTCAGTACTTTTTGCAGATTTTTCATTTACTTTACTTATTATTTCAGAAAACAGTACTGGTTTATCTTGGTAATAGCCTATATAAAATCTCTTAAGATATTCATAGTTTAAACTACTACTTTTGTGCAATTTTTCATAAATTAACGTTTTTTTAACGTTAAAAATAAGTTCGTTTTGCGTTTTGTCATCTAATACATAGTTGGTATTTGCACGCATTGAGTTGCCAAAGTTACCTTTTAAAACTTCTTTTGCAGTTGACGTTTCAGAAATAAATATATCTTTTGGTATTGCTTTATTAGTTTTATCAAAACATTTTGTGGTCCAATATTCATTAATTTTTTTGTATGTCGAAAAATTATCAATTCTTCTACTTAAAGCAAATTTTGTTAAATCATCATAATATGGTGGATGATATACAAAAAAACTTGCTCCACTTTTAACTTCGTAAGCGTATATGCAATTAAACATAAAGTCTAAACGCTTTTGTAAAATCTCTTTATATTCTTCTATGGTAATTAAATTTTTGTTTTCTTTTGCAAGCAAAATATCTTCTTTTTTTATTTGCTCTATATTTGAATTAATTTTTGATTCTAACATTTTGTAAAGTCTAAATGTGTTATGTAAATAATTTTCAAGTTCTGTATTAGAGCCATATAGTTCTTTTAAAAAAACATTTCTGCTAGAATTATAAAAAACACTTACATCGTCAGCATTATCAACAAAATGCTGAAATGTACGTGACATTGTATTAAGTATATCTTGTGTTAATTCGTGTTTTTTGTTCATTTGCATAACCTTTAATTATATATTACCATATATAAAAGCGCTTTGCAATATGCAATTGACATTTTTTTTAAAAAATTATTAATTAAATATTATTGCTTACTTAAACAAAATATTAAAAATTGTTTTATATTGTTTTTGTGGATATAAAAAAACTCTTGATACAAAAATCAAAAGTTTTTAAAATTTAATCATATACTAATTACTTAATATTTCACTTGCCAATTTAAGTCTTTTAATAACTTCTTCATATCCAAGCAATGTGCAAATTTGAAATAAATCTGGTGTATTTGCCTTGCCAGTGATTGCAACTCTTATTATGGAAGCAACATCACCATAGTGGCCTACAAACTGCTCTGGATTTGCTTTGTAAACTTTCATATCATCAGCAAAACCAAACTCTACGCCTAGTTCTTTAATTTTTCCAAACCAAATGCTATTTTCGGTTTCTTGCTGATAAATAGTAATATATTTGTCGACAATCTTTTTAAGAAGTTCTTTATTAAACTTTTCATAATTAAATGCATAATCATCTAAGCATGTTGGTTTATATAATTCTTTAAAAAAGTATCCAAATGCACTTTTTGTTTCGTTCCACTTTGCAATATCTTTACGTGGTTTTGGTGTGCCACGCTCAATAGAAAATACTTTTATTGCATAGTCTTTATTTTCTTTTAAAATACTTGCAAATTCTTTATCATATTGCTCTGCCCACTCTAAGCACAAATCATAAACTTTTTGTGCGTCAAATTTAGAAATTACATTTTTGCTTACATCATTGAGTTTTGGCAAGTCAAAAAGTGCTCCACTCTTGCTCATTTTGTCAGTTGTAACTACAAAATCATCAATATTTGCGTCTGGGTTAGCTTTTCTCCACTCTTCAAAATTGCTGTTTGCAACATTAAGCAAATATTCTCTAACGCCATCAACTGGATAGCCTTCCTCCAAATAAAACGCAACGTTTGCCTCTGGGTCTTTACGCTTTGAAATTTTGCGTTTGCTGTTGCCTTCCATCTTTTGCATTGGTGCAACATGTGCATATTTTATAGGTTCAAAGCCAAGTGCATTAAATATTTGCAAATGCTCTGCAATGCTTGGTATATACTCATCACCACGTATAACAAGATTAACACGCATAAAGTGGTCATCACACGCATGAGCAAAATTATACGGCGGCAAAAAGTCACGCTTTAAAATAACAACATCATTAAAATTATCACTTAATTTTAGTGTACCACGTATTGCATCTTCCACAACAATTTTATGGTCGGCATTACTTTCACATTTAAGCCTTATTGCAAACTTTTTGCCTGCTTTAATGTTTTCTTCAACTTCTTCATATGTCAAGTTTCTACAATGAGCATAACTACCATAGTAGCCTATCAACTCCTTGCTAGCTTCTTGAATTGCTTTATCTCTTTGAGAAGTTTCTTCATCACAAAAACAAGGGTATGCTTTGCCTATGCTAACCAAATATTTAGCCATTGCTTTGTAAATGTCTTTACGTTGGCTTTGTGTGTAAACGCCATAGTTACCATAATCGTTGCCATCAACATCAACACCTTCATCAAAATTTATATGATATCTGTTTAAGCCTTGAATAATAAGTTTAACACCATTTTCTATTTTTCTGTTTTGGTCAGTATCTTCTATACGCAATATAAATACACCACCACTTTTTTTTGCAAAGTTATCTGCTACTAGGCATGTAAAAACACTGCCAATATGTAAAAAGCCTGTTGGGCTTGGTGCAAATCTAGTAACTATTGCCCCATCTTTTAATTCTCTTTTTGGGTATCTTGCCTCTAAATCTTCCTTTGTTAATGTAACATCAGGAAATAACAAATCTGCTAATTTTTTGTAATCCATTTTCATTTTCCTTTATAAATTTTAACAGACAAAATCTTATAGCAAGTTATGTCTATTATTTTACGTGCAATATTATATCACAACAATTTACATTTTGCTAGTAATTAACAAAGTTTTTTTAATATTAAAATGCTTGACAAAAAAAAAGTATATGGTATAATATAGCAGAATTTAAAACCAAGGTGGTGAAATTGTGAGCGTAGTTAAAGTTGGCGAAACTGAAAGTTTAGATAGCGCTATTAAACGTTTTAAGAGAAAATGCCAAAAAGATGGCATTATTGGCGACATCAAAAAAAACCAAGAATATCTTAAACCAAGCGTAAGAAAAAAACTTAAAAGAGAAGAAGCTAGAAAAAAGAACAGATAATATAACTAGTTAAATTAAAAAGATGTTAAACGACATCTTTTTTTGTATTAAAATAAATGCAAAAAAAATTGATTAAGCATAACAAAAGTGCCAAGAATTAACATATACACTCCAAACCAAGAAAATTTTGCTTTTTTTATAACTTTTAGCATACACTTTATGGCAAAATAGCCCGAGATTGCACTAAACAAAAATCCAAATAATAGCGCGACAAAGGATATGTTTAAAGTTGATTTGCTTACATCGAAAAGTTCAAACACTAAACTACCAAGTATTGCAGGTATGCTCATCAAAAAACTAAATTCTGCACTCTCTGCTCTTCTTGTACCCTGCACCATTGCACTTGTAATAGTGCTACCACTTCGGCTAATGCCAGGCAATATTGCCATACCCTGAAAAATACCCATAACAATAGCACCACCATAGCCTAAATTTTTGTATTGATAGTTATGTTTGCAAGAATAATCTGCAACAAACATCATAATAGCAGTAACAAAAAAACCAACAAAAAGCAAATTACCGTTAAATGAATTTTTAAAAAAATCTTTAAAAAGTAAGGCAATAATTATTGTGGGAAGTGTTGCAAAAACTAGTTTTTGTGATTTTTCACAAAATGGGCACTTTATAAGTTCAACTATACTTTTTCTAAAAACAACACAAACAGCAACAAGTGTACCTAAATGCACAACAATATCAAAGAACAAACAATCTATGTTAATTCCAAAAATTTGTTGAAACAAAACCAGATGCCCACTAGAAGATACTGGTAAAAATTCTGTTAAACCTTGAACAATACCCAAAAAAATTGCTAAAAATATACTCATATCATAAAATATGCAACATTTTGGCGAATTATGGCACAAACTTACTTTTTTAATACTATTTATTATATATGAATAAAAATTATAGACATTTTTAATTTAAAATTATTTAAATAAAACATACAAAAATCTATTAAAAAAATATTTTTAAAACTATGCTCGCTTGCTTGACAAACAAAATAGCGTTTGTTATAATGTGATTGCGTTTGTGAAGAAGATAGAACATATTTTATATCCCAAACAAAATAATTAAATAAATTTTGGAGAGTTACCCAAGTGGTTAAGGGGGCACCCTGCTAAGGTGTTAGGTCGGGAAACTGGCGCAAGAGTTCAAATCTCTTACTCTCCGCCAA
>CAMOCI010000050.1 GCA_946610635.1 uncultured Clostridia bacterium
CCATAATGCAGTAATCAACTCCACAATCTTTAAATAATGCATTTAATCCATCACCAGCACAAACACTAACTAAACCATAAGGTTTAAGTTCAATTTGTTGTTGCTTTGCTCTTTTGGCTTTTAATGCTCTATTTTGTTCAAGCATATTTTCTATTTTAAGTTTTGTTAGTTCCCCAAGTTCTAGTGCATATCCAAGTGCAACATTAGGTTGATTTGTATGAACATGAACTTTAACAAGGCTCAAATCTCCAACGCAAATAACACAATCGCCAATTTCCATAAGCTTTTCACGCAATTTATCAATGTCAGCTTCTGTGGTCTTCTTTTTCATTTGAATAACCATAAACTCTGTACAATATGCAAATTGAATATCACCTAGATTCTCTAAATTTATGATTGCTTCGTTATTTTCAAAGCCATTACTATCTAAATTTGTGCCTTGTGCCTTGTCAAATTCTTCATAATTAATTTTTAAAGTTTCATCATTAACCAAGCACTTGTAAAATCCAGTAAATACTATAACAAGACCTCTACCACCACTATCAACAACACCTGCTTTTTTAAGTACCGGCAAAAGCTCTGGAGTTTGACGCAAAGTTTCTTCTCCTTGGTCAACAACTTGCTTTAACATATCATCAATATCAATCTTCTTTTTAGCAAGCTTTGTTGCACACTCAGCCATCATTCTAACAACTGTTAAAATTGTACCTTCTTTTGGTTTTGTAACAGCTTTATAAGCAGTTTCCGCACCCTTGTTAAGTGCTGCAGCAAATTGTTTTGGTCCAATTTCTTGCAAAGGTTTTTCACGCAAAGAATTACTCATTCCGCGCAAGATTTGTGAAAGTATTACACCACTATTTCCTCTTGCACCTTTTAAAGCACCTTTTGCAAAGGCTTCACTCAAAGCCTCTATACTACTATCTGCACAATCATTAATCTCTGCAGCTACACTTCTCATTGTTAAACTCATGTTTGTACCTGTATCGCCGTCTGGAACAGGAAAAACATTGAGAGAATCTACATAATTTTTATTTTCTTCTAGCAAAGATGCGCCTGCAAGCATCATCCTTCTAAGCATCATTCCATTTATACTCTTTTGCATATTGCAAAATACCATCCTTATCTAATTATCTATCAATAAAAAAGTTTAAACTCTTACACCACAAACATTTACATTAACAGAATCTACAATCATTCCAGTAAAGCTTTCTACGCTGTACTTAACAGTTTTTTTCAAACTTTCTGCAACAGCACTAATGCTAACGCTGTACTTTAAAATAACGTACAAATCAATATAAATTTTGTTGTCAACAGTTAAAACTTTTACACCTTTTTTTAATTGTTGTTTTTTAAAAAGTAAAGCAAAATTATCAGAGAGCCTTTTGGCAACTAAATCAACCACGCCATAACATTCTAGCGCAGTGCTTCCAGCAACAGTTTCAATAGCTTCATCACTAATATAAATTTTACCGTAACTATTTACTGTTTTAACAGCCATAACTCCTCCCGTACATAATTGACAATATATTTTACAATATATTTATTAAAAATGCAAGAGTTTATAAGTAATTTATTATTTGTCAATTTTTTATGACATTTTTTGATGATTAATATTGATAATATATAGTTAAATTAAAAAAAGTAACAATCGTTTTGATTTGTTTATACATAAAAAAATCGATAGAAAAATAAAATTAGAATTTTAAATAATTTTTGGCAATATACTTGATTTTTATAAATTTATTTGCTACAATATATCAGTTTTAGGAATAAGCTTAGGAGGAACAGTCATGTCAAGAGTATGCAGTATCTGTGGAAAAGGTAAAATGGGCGGACATCAAGTTAGCCACTCTAATATAAAGACAAATAAACAATGGAATGCAAATGTACAAAAAGTTAGCATTGAAGTTGACGGTGTAGAAAAAAGACAATATGTTTGCACTAAATGTTTAAAAACAGCTAAAAAAGCATAAATTTATCACTCCCATTGGGAGTTTTTTTATGCTTATTTTAGCAATAAATTATAATAACACTAGTTAGATTATTTAATATAGTTGTTTTTTAAAAATCAGTTTTAATAATGGTGATAAAAAGCGTGGTGCTTTAATGCAAAAAATCATATTACACTCCTTGCTCTATATTATGAAAAAAGTCACAAAAATGTGACTTTTTATAACACTAACTTTAAAAAAATAAAAATGATATTTTTTTATTTTAAACTATCTATGGCTTCTTTTTTGTTTTGTGCATTAAAAATATAGCTTCCAATAACAACAATATCTGCACCGGCTTGCTTTACCAAACTTGCAGTTTTATCAGTAATTCCACCATCAACTTCAATTTTAAAATTATAGTTTAAGTTTGTTTTATATGTTTTTAAAAACTCAATTTTAGATAAAACTGTGTTATCAAATTTTTGACCACTAGCACCAGTTTTTACACTCATAACAAGCACTACATCAAGCACAGAAATATATGGCAAAATACGTTTAATATCAGTTTTAGGCTCTACTGCCAAACCAACAAGTGTGTTGTGAGTTTTTACATATTCAATATACTCTTCAATATCTTTTTTTGTTTCAAATGCTTCTAATTGTGCAGTAACAATATTAACACCTGCTTTAATATATTTTTTTGCATATTTTAAAGGCGATTTTGTCATTAAATGACAATCTAGTGGAATGGTAGAAAAATCATTAATCTGCTTGGCGTATTGTGGCAAAAAGCATGTGCTAGAATTATATTTTCCATCACAAACATCAAGGTGCAAAAAGTCAGCAAACTCTTGCACTTTTTTTGTATATTCTAAATACTCTTTGCCTGCTGGCATTGTTGATATGGATATTTTCATTTTCGACTCTCTTTATTAACAATGATATTTACTCAATTTTTTCTTTCAGGTTTAAATACTTTTTTGCGTTTTATGCCCTTTTCTGCGCCATTATTTTTTGGTGTGTAATATACTTTACCTTGCAACTCCTTTGGCATGTATTGTTGATAAACATAACCACCATAGTTGTGTGGATATAAATAATCGCCAGTACCATCATCATTTGTTGATGGATGATTTTTTAAAGCATTTGGTATTGTCACTGTTTTTAACTCTTTTGCATCTTTTTGTGCTAAATCTCTTGCAATAATAACACTATTGCTCTTATCACTTTCACAAGCATAAATTATTGCATGAGTCATAGGAATTAAACCTTCTGGCACACCCATATTTTGATACGCTGTCATAGCAGTTACTGCCATAACAAGCGCGTTACTATTTGCCATGCCTATATCTTCGCTACAATGAGCAATTAAACGCCTAAAAATGATTAATGGGTCAATTCCACTTTCAATCATTCTAAAAGCATAAAATAGTGCACTATCAGCATCACTACCCCTAATGCTTTTACAAAAAGCAGAAAGCATATCATAGTATTGATTTTCATCTAAACTCATTACTTTTTGTTCTAAACATTCGCTAATTAGTTCTTTATCAATAACAATTTTACCATCTTCAAACCTACCTGTTGTACTAGCAAGTTCCAAAGTGTTTAATGCTTTACGCAGATCTCCACCAACAGCAAAAGATAAATAGTCAAGTGCATCTAGTTTAAGGTCTATTTTTATGTGAGATAAACCTTTTGGAGACTTTATTGCATTAAGTACTGCTAGTTTTATATCTTGTTTTGTAAGTGGTTTAAACTCAAAAATGCGACATCTAGATACTATTGCACGAGTCATGCTAGTATAAGGATTTTCGGTAGTGCTGCCAATAAATATAATACTTCCATTTTCAATGGCTTCCAATACACTATCACTTTGTGCTTTATTCCATCTATGGCATTCATCTAAAAGTAAATATGTTCTTTTGCCATATAGTTGCAAGTTTGTTTTTGCTTCTGCAATAATCTCTTTTGCATCGGCAACTCCACTGTTTATTGCATTTAACTTTTTAAAAATTGCTCCACTACTACTTGCAATTATACTAGCAAGAGTTGTTTTGCCTGTGCCCGGTGGGCCATAAAAAATACAACTGCCAAGTGTGCCGTTTTTTATAGCTTTTTCTATTACCCCACCTTTTTTTACAACATGCTCTTGCCCCACAAATTCATCTAAACTTGTTGGCCTAACCCTATCAGCTAGTGGTGCAAACTTTTTTGTATCATTAAACAAAGTAAATTCATCCATAATTTTATTATATCAAAAAAGAAAATAGAATTGCAAACAAAAATCCTGCCAATATTTTGACAAGATTTTTAAACAATATTACAAATTAGAATTTTTATTTTTTCATCTTTTTATCTGTTTGAAATGTGGTTTGAGATAGGTTTTTATCGTATCCTGTTTTTTTGTAAAAATCTTCCCTAAATTCTAGTAGCCTATCTTCTTTTATTGCCTGCCTTACTTGTGCCATAAGTTTTAAAAGATAAGTTATGTTATGTAGGCTTAACATCCTGCCACCCAAAATCTCGTTTACATTTAATAGATGCCTTAGATATGCCTTTGAAAAGTGTTTACAACAATAGCAATCACATTCTGGGTCTAGTGGTGAATAATCTTCTTTATACGCACCATTACGCACTACAACTTTGCCTGTGCTTGTGTATGCAGTACCATTGCGAGCAATACGAGTTGGCAAAACACAATCCATCATGTCAATACCACGAAGTACTGCTTCTATTAAACAATCAGGACTACCAACACCCATCAAATAATGTGGCACTTCTTTTGGTAATTTTGGTGCCAAAAATTCTAGCATATCATACATCTCTTCTTTTGGTTCGCCAACAGATAGCCCACCTATTGCAATACCATGCTTAACATAAGGCAAAGTGAGTTCCAAACTCTTTTCACGCAAATCCTTATAAAAGTTGCCCTGAACTATCGGAAATAGTGCTTGCTCATCATTTTTATGATATTCATAGCATCGTTTAAGCCAACGACTAGTTAATTCCATACTTTCTTTTGCTTTTTTATGTTCTATACCATAAGCAGAACATTCATCAAATGCCATAATAATATCAGCACCCAAATCGTTTTGAATTTGTATCGCTTTTTCTGGCGTTATAAAATGCCTACTACCATCAATATTACTTTGAAATTCTACGCCTTGCTCTGTTATTTTGCGAAGTGCAGAAAGTGAAAATACTTGAAAACCACCACTATCTGTGAGTATTGGTTTATCCCACCCCATAAACTTATGAAGGCCACCGGCATTTTTAACAATTTTTTCGCCCGGACGCAAATACAAGTGATATGTGTTAGAAAGTATTATTTGAGCCCCTGCTCTTTCAACTTCTTCTGGAGAAAGTGCCTTGACAGTCGCCTGCGTACCAACTGGCATAAAAATTGGAGTTTCTATATCTCCGTGAGGAGTGTGAAAAATACCGGTTCTTGCACCGCTGTTTTTATCTATATGTGTAACTTCGTAACTAAATTTGTCCATAAATAATTCCTTTGCACTTGCATTGTATCACAATAATCCAAAATTTAAAAATAAAATTTGAAAATACAAAAAAACTTTTAAGATATTGAAATTAAAAAAAAGTTATGAAATAAAAAATCCACCACCTTATGAAATGAAGCACATAAGGGTC
>CAMOCI010000051.1 GCA_946610635.1 uncultured Clostridia bacterium
ATTTTAGTAAGATAGAACTAAATTAAATCGTATAATATATATCATTGTTGTTATTATAAAATATTAGTTAAATTGCTTAAATTTTAAAGTTTTTTATTAAATTATTTACTTTTTAATATTGACATTGAAATCAAATTATAGTATTATTAATTTAGGTGATATTATGAAACAATTTTTTATTACTGTTTTTAACACTTTGGTTAGAGATTTAAGTAGTACAGCAAAGATTTTACTTGCCATTGCATTTTACTTTTTGGCTGTTTTATCTCTATATTTGAGTATAAGAAAGAAAAACGATAAGCATCCAATTGCATGGGGTTGGATGGTACTATGTTTTTTGTCTTGTGCTATTGCAATAGTTTATACGATATTTTAAAACTGCTTAACGGCAGTTTTTTATAACTAAACAATATTCACAAAAAATCATTTTATGTTTTTATTTTCAACCAAATAGTAAAGCAAAAGATTGGTAGTGTGTTTTATTATGCATATTGACAGTTATTATATTGTGTGATATTATAATTTAGGAGAAATAATGAGATTATATTTGTTAGATAAAGACGGTTTAGATGGTTATTTAAGCACAAAAGAGTACGTTAAAGACTTAAAGTTGCTTACGCTTTTGTCGCGTGATTTATTATTATCAAATGCAAAAGATGTAATAAATAAAATAACTAAAAACTATAAAGATAAAGGCTTAACTAATTCTAATATGGTGTTTGCTTTTAATAATGATTTTAACAAAGCGGTTTTTACAAATAAGGAATTAGATAATTTAAAATTACTTACAGATTATTTTGCAAAAAAGCATATCAAACTTGGTGTTTATAATGAAAAGTTTGTTTATAATCATGAACAGATTAAAAATGCTTGTTTAATTATTAAAGATAATGTAAATCGAATTAACTCTCGTAAATATTCGCCACTAGAAAAATTGATGCATGCTTATTTTGTTGTAGCTAACAGAAATTATGTTGCTGAAAATGAAGCAAAAGAGTCTCCATCTATTTCTCGTTCTGTTTATGGAGTGCTTAATAGTGATAAAATAGTTTGTAAGGGTTTTGCTAATTATTTACAGGCAATTGTAACAGAAATAAATGACGAAAATCTAAAATGTTTTGCTAATGATTTTGGCATGATAAAGAAAAGAAAAAAGCAGACACATATTTCTGGTCATTCAACAAACATCATATATATTAATGACAACAAATATGGAATAAATGGCTTTTTTCATATTGACCCTACTTTTGACCATTATAGAGATTCTGATGAAAGTTATGGACTTGCTTATTTTTTAATAAACATGGCTGATATAGGTAAAATTTATGATAAAGAAAAAGTTAAAGATATTGATCTTACAGAGTACTTGTATTATAAATTAAATGGCGATAATGGAGAAGTAATAGATAATACTTGGGATAATTATTGCATTAATTCGGTGTGGCCAAGAACATGTTCTTTGTCATCTGATGGTACAAATATTGTTGTTAAATCAGACTATGATGATATGCACCAACAAAGTTTGGGCGATTATTTATTATCAAGACAAGATTTTAAAGACTTTTTGATACTTGTTCAAACTGAAAAAGATAATAAACGCAACAAGTATAGTTTTGATAAAAACTTTGATAAAAATTATAAGATTGCTCAAAACAATATTTTAGATTTAGACATTATAAAAAACAAAAAGATTATTAATCGATATATGCTAGAACATTCATCAAATATTGATATGAAAACAATTATAGATGGCTTGAGTGTTGTAATTAAAAATTATGACAACGGCAAAACCAAAGACGACAAATCAAAGAGCATGTATAAAATAATTAAAAAAGCAATCGAAGATGCCAAATATTTTATGGATAAATCTGCAACAAGTGAATTTTCTAAATCTGAATATATAAAATAATTACAAAAGGCTATTAGTGCATTAGCCTTTTTTGTTGAAATTAATTTTAAGATAATATCATAAATATAGTTGAATTATATTTTTTTTTATGTTATAATGCGTAGGTAAATTATTTAAGAGGTTAAATATGTTGAGTTTATTATTAGATGAAAGAGTATATCCAGAGTGGATGACTGCAAGTTTTCCAGTAATTAGAATAATTATTATGGCTTTAATTGCTGCACTTGCTATTGCTGTAACAGTTATTGTTATGTGTATGGAAAGTAATCCAGATGGTGGCACAAATGTTATTAGTGGTCAATCAGATAGTTTTTATTCTAAAAACCAACGTACTAGCAAAGAAGGTAGGCTTAAAACTGCTATTATAGTTTGTAGCATTGCCATTGCAGTTCTTGCTATTGCATTTTGGATACTTTGGGCTATCATGCCAGCAAATTAATAATTTGTTTTATAAAATGACTCAACAGAGTCATTTTTTAAATGTATTAAAAAATAAAAATATATTTTGACAAAAAATTTTAAATTAGTATACTAAATTGTTTAAAAAAATAATTAATACAAATATATTTTTAGTACAACAAAAAACAAAATGACAAATATTTTTTTATATGATAAAATGTAGTAGCATGACAACAGAAGAAGTCTTAAAGGAATTAAAAAAGCAAAAGTTAGAAAGTAAGCACAAAGAGTTAATTGAAGAAAGATTAACTCACATTTTTAATGTTTCTTTAAAAGATGTGCATAAAAAACTATTTGAAATGGAGTTAAATGGAGATATTTTTTACGATAACAGACATAGAGTGTTTATCTCAAAAAGTATGGGACTTGTTAAAGGTAAAATTAATGGTAATAGCAAAGGTTTTGCATTTTGTATTTTAGAAGATGAGTCACAAGAAGATATTTTTATTGCAAATCACAATTTAAATGGTGCAATGCATGAAGATACAGTTTTGGTCATGCCAAAAGTTAATGATAGAGATGGCAGAATAGAGGGTGTTGTTCAAAAAATATTAAGTCATGGTTTAAAAACTGTTGTTGGAACAATAAAGGTTTTTCAAAAATTTTCTTTTGTAGAACCAGACAACAAAAAGATATTTAAAGATGTCTTTATTAGAAAAGGTGAAGAGCATAGTGCAAAAACTGGCGACAAAGTTTTTGTTAGAATAACAGGGTTTGATGGCAAAAACCTAAGTGGCAGTGTTATTGAAGTACTTGGTAAAGATAACGGTAATGTTACGACCGATGTTTTGTCTATAATTAGAAGTTATGAGCTAATTGAAGAATTTTCAAAACCACTACTTGATTACTGCAAAACAATACCACAAAGTGTTAATGCATCAAAATATCCAGACAGATTGGATTTAAGAAACGAAATTATTTTTACGATAGATGGTGATGACACAAAAGATTTTGACGATGCTGTTAGTTTAAAAAAGGACGGCGAAAATTACATTTTGGGTGTTCATATAGCAGATGTTGGCGAATATGTTAAAAGAGATAGCTTGCTTGATGAGGAAGCTTTTGAGCGTGGTACAAGTTCATACTTCCCTAATTGTGTTTTGCCTATGCTACCAAAAGAGTTATCTAACGGTATTTGCTCGCTTAATCCTCACGAAGATAGACTTACGCTATCTTGTATTTGTAAAATTTCGCCAGAAGGCAAAATACTAGAACACATAATTAAAGAAAGTGTTATTTGTAGCAAAGAGCGCATGACATATAAAAATGTAACAAAGATTATTGAAGGTGATAAAGAACTTTGTGAAAGATATAAAGCCATTGTGCCTACACTTAAATTAATGGCACAGTTAAACAGTATTTTGGAAGAAGTTAGGCATAAACGTGGCGAAATTAATTTTGATATACCAGAAGCGCAAATTGTGCTTGACCCAAAGACACTGGAAGTTGTTAGTTTAGATAAAAAGCCACGCACAGTTAGTGAAAGATTGATTGAAAGTTTTATGCTTGTTGCTAACGAAGTTGTTGCAGAGCATTTTCAAAAACTTGGTGTACCTTTTGTTTATCGTGTTCACGAAACACCAGACCCTGATAAAATTTTAGCGTTTAATGAGTTTTCGGCAGTTTTGGGTTACAAATTAAGGGTAAAGGGCGAAGAACTTGTGCCAATGGATATTCAGCAGTTTATGGAAGCTATTAAAGATGAAGAAAAAAGACAAATCATCAATGGCGTACTTCTGAGAAGTATGCAAAAAGCAAAATACAGTAGTGTTTGCATGGGGCATTTTGGTCTTGCAGCAAAATACTATTGTCACTTTACAAGTCCGATAAGAAGATACCCTGACTTAACAATTCACAGAATAATAAAAGATTACTTGCATCACAAAATTAATGAGAGAGAACTTAAACAATTTGTTGTAAAATCAAGTTCGAAAAGTAGCGAAAGAGAGCTTTTAACGCAAAAAGCGGAGCGTGATGTTGATGACTACTTTAAGTGTAGATACATGAGAAACAGAGTAGGTGAAATGTTTGAAGGTACAATATCAAGTGTAACTAATTTTGGATTTTTTGTGGAACTTGAAAATACTGTTGAAGGTTTAGTTAGTATTGCATCAATTAAAGGTTACAACTATATGTATAACGAAAAATCACTAACTCTATCAAATGGCATAAAAACTTTTAGAATAGGTGATAAGGTTAAAGTTGTGCTGCAAAATGTTAATTTGCAAGAGAGAAATATTGATTTTGTATTGTACGAAAATTAGTTTTTACTGTCATTCTGACACTACTAATATGGACATTGAAGAATGTTTCCTGTCAATCTGATCCTATTTATTTCGTAGACATAGAAATAATCTTTATTGTCATTCTGAGGAACAAAGCGACGTGAGAATCCCAACAATATTCACTTTTTGTCTATCTAACATTAAAGATTTACCCACGGAGATTTATGCGGTTGAGATTCTTCATGAGACACAGAGAAAACAATGTTCAATGACAGATAAAAATATATATAATAAACATTGTTTAGTATGACATAATTAAAGTGATAAAAGTCAATCGCGACATTAAAATAACTACACAAATTAAGGAGATTTTATGAAAATAATTGCAACTAATAGAAAAGCGAGTTTTGAATATTTTTTGCTGGATAAATATAATGCCGGCATTGTTTTGGTGGGCAGTGAAGTAAAATCTTTAAGAAACGGCGGGGTTAGTTTGGAAGATAGTTACATTGTTATTCGCGGCACAAGTGTAATTATAAAAAACATGTACATAAAACCTTATGAAAAAACTAGCATGTTTATAGTTGATGAAAGGCGAGATAGAAAACTACTATTAAATAAAAAAGAGATATTAAAACTTGCAAGAGAACTTAATGACGTTGGTTTAACTATTGTGCCAACAAAGTTGTATTTTGATAAAAATCTTATAAAACTAGAAATAGCACTTGCAAAGGGCAAAAAACTTTATGATAAACGAGAAAGCATAAAGAAAAAAGAACTTTTGCGAGAAAAAGGCAGACACCTATTTTAATACTAAACTGTTTAATGACAAATTGCATAACTTAGTAAAAAAAACGCATTTTTTATTTTAAATGTGTTTTTTTCTTGGTATTTGTAAAATAAATAAATTTTTTAATAATATTTTGGTTTATAATTCTAATTTTATTATTTCTGCA
>CAMOCI010000052.1 GCA_946610635.1 uncultured Clostridia bacterium
TTTAAACCCAGAAAGATTTTTTGTAAATATACTATTATCATAAGTAGTACTATATATTGCGTGTAAAATTTCATGTACTCAAGAAACTGCTTTTATATTAGTGTTACCATAATCAAGCACATAAACACAATTATCTGCAGGTGAAAAATATGCTGTTGCGCCATTTATACCATATTCTTCACTAAACTTTTTTGCATCAATCATTTTATATTTTATGCCTTGAAATTTAGAGTAGACTTCTGATCTAACAGTATCATCAAGCGTTACAGTATTTTGTATTATAATTTGCTGTAATTTTTTTATGATATGTGCAATTTGTGCTTCAAATTCTTCCATATTAAAATTATATGATAATTTTTATGTATTGTCAATATGCTAAAATTTTATTTACTGGAGATAATTTTTTAAAAAAGATATTAGTTTCGTTCTAATATCTTTTAAAATTTAATTAAATTTTTCTCTATATCTTTGTTTAGATTCTGCAATAACAAGTTTTGCTTCATCTGCATTTAAAGGCTTGCCTTCAACAAGTGTTGTGCCTTCACTTTCATCTTTATACACTCTAAAAAAATTTATCATTTCATCAGCAATATGTTTCGGTAAACTATCTATTGACTTGTACTCGTTGTATAACGGATCATTTACAGGTATTGCAATAATTTTTTCATCAGTTTTGCCATTATCAAGCATAACCATCATGCCAACAGGATAGCATTTAACAAGCACTAATGGGTCTAATGCTTCGCTAGAAAGCACCAAAACATCAAGTGGGTCGCCATCACCACCGAGTGTTTTTGGTATAAATCCATAGTTTGCAGGATAAATTGTGCTTGTGTGTAAAATTCTATCAAGCATAATGTACCCTGTTTCTTTATCTATCTCATATTTCTTTTTAAACCCTTTCGCAATTTCTATAACAGCTATAAACTCATCTGGGTTAATTCTATTTTCATCAATATCGTGCCAAATGTTCATATTCGCTCCTTTTATCTATTCATAATTAATTGTGGGTTATAAGTAGAAATACCACTTTCTTCTGCAATCTTTCTTTCTATACAACTATCATCAATTAACACAATGCTTGAAATATCTATTTTATTGTATTTTGCATAACTAAGCATTATTTGTGTCTTATTTATATCAATACTTGCCGAAATATAGTCATCAAATTCAATTAGTGGGCAGTTTGTTCTTAACCAATATTTTTTTATATCTAACATTTTTGAACACGCTGATGTAAGCAGTATTATTGTTGCTCCATTATTCTTTTCATTAACTAGGTATTTATTCAATGGTTGGTTTATTTCACTTTTCGCATAAAATTTTTCACTAGCCTCATTAATATTTAAAAACATTCTATCGTCAACACAAATATGTACATTATGCAAACAAATTGTATCATCAAAGTCTACAAAAATTACTCTTTTCACTTTATTATTCACTCCTACATTAGGTATAATATATATTTGTATATAGCATATTAATATAATAATGTGCATTATAATAATAGCTACTTAACTATTTTTTCATCTAAATATGACGCCATAATATCTGCATTTGCAAGAAGTACTGCAACAGGAAATTGATAATATGCTTCACTTATACTATAGCTACCACCTTTTACTCGCATATCAAAACCACCCATGTGCCAATTTATTGCCATTGCTTCTTCTCTAGTTAGTTTAATAAAACCACAAAGCATATAAACGCTCTTTTCTCCATGGCCATAAGGCAATTCATCTTGCACTGCAAAATATGGTTGAGAAACCCAATCAAACTTTCCCCCATTATCAAATTTAGTTCCGTTTTCTGAATACACTTTTGTATTTTTATATTCAACCTTGTATGTGTTTACTTTACATACATCATGAAGTAGCCCCATTATAGCCAAACTTTCATCACTAACTTTTTCTTGATAATTTTCACCAAACTCACTTTTAACAAGTGCAACAAGCCTATGATAAACATTTATACTATGTTCACATAGTCCGCCTTCGTAGTTACTATGAAATTTAGTGCTTGCTGGGCAAGTAAAAAAATCAGTGCTCTCTAACCACGCAAGTAATTTATCTGCACCTTCTCTTTTTATGTATGTGTTATAAATTTCTAAAAACTCTTCTTTTTTACTCATATCAAAATTATACAACAAACAAAAAAAATAAACAAGAAAATAAAAACATAATCTTGTTTGTTAAATACTAAATTAATATTTATTAAATATTTAAAACTTTATTGTTTAATGCTATTTATATAGTTAATCACATAAGCTTTTTTTGTATTATCCGTTACTTTAACTTTTTCACTAATTTCATAGCCAAGAACGCAGTAAATTTGGTTGCCACTAGCAAGCACAGGAATTTCTTCACGAGCCATGTTTGGCACTTTTTTATCTATAAAATAATCTTTTAACTTTTTTTCTCCACTTCCAAACTTTGCAAAAACATCTCCATTTTGTCTTATTCTCCATTTTGCATCTCGTGGTAGTTTATCGGCATCTAAAACATGACAATTTGGCATTTTTATATCAAATTTATTAGTTTTTTTAATGTTTACCATTATATTATTAAAATACGTTTTGCCTGTTTTAAAATCTTTTGGCACAAATTCTTTTTTTACTTTTGGTACAAAAATTGTTAGTTCGTCATAATCTAAACTCGCTTTTATTTTGTTAGGCAGGTTTATTTTTGTGCCATTTTTACCCGTTGCAATCAAGTTTTTTAAAATGCTAATATGTCGTTTTTCAATATCTTTGCTTTTACCTAACTTTTGAAAAACATATCTGAGTATTCTGTTTTGAACTGACTCTGGGCTTACAAACTTGTACAGCGGTATTCTAGCAGTTCCTGCTTCAAACATAATGTCATCAAAGTTTATTGTTTTATTTATATAGTCATCATCTTGTTTGCAAAATTTAGAAAAGTTTAAAATATTTGCATCAACATTATTCCACTTTTCTCTTAAACTAGGCAAAACAACATTTCTTATATAATTGCGTGAATAAGCGGCATTTGCATTTGTTTCATCTTCTACATGATTTAAACCATTATCAAGTGCATATTGCAAAATCTCTGTTTTGCTAGTGTATAAAAATGGCCTTACAAAATTACCCTGCACTGCTTCCATACCACTAGCACCCTTTAAACCTGCACCCCTAAAAATATTTAGAAGTACAGTTTCAACTTGGTCACTTTCATGATGAGCAATAGCAATTTTATCAACTAATCCTTTTTTTATTAAACTTTCAAAAATTTTATATCTGGCATTTCTTGCAGTTTCTTCTAGCCCCGTTTTGTTTTCACCAGCAAGTTCTGGCACATCAACTTTAAACTTGTAGCACACAATACCTAAATTTTTGCAAAAATCAGCAACAAATTTACTATCTGTTGCACTATTTTCTCTGATTTGATGGTCAACATTAACTGCAACCAAATTAATATGTAAATTATCTTTTTGCGAATACAAAAAATGAAGCAAACAAATACTGTCAATCCCACCGCTAACAGCAACCGCAACTGTTTCTCCCTTTTTAAACATATTATTGATTTTAATTGTTTTCAAAACACTTTCCATATTAATTATTATATATGTAAAACAACATATTTTCAATTAAAACTCTAAAAAATAACAAAAAACATTAAGTTTTTTTGTCGAAAATTAATACTAAGATTATTTATAGTGCAATTAAATGGGATAATTTATATTGTTATTGCGTACATAAAAAATATCTCAATATGTTTGAGATATTTTTTATATCATAATTTAACTTCTTGTTTTAAACTGTGTAAAACTTCTTTTGCAACAAAATATTGTCTTAAATCTTTATCTTGATCTTCCAAATCTAAGTTAATAAACAAAGTGTTTAACCTTGAATTTTGAGATGGTTTGTTTCTTTTTCTCCATTCTTCATGAATAATATGACCAACTTCTTCAAAAGTAAATACTTTACCTTTTTGCTCTTGTATTAAAATTTTTAAAACAACTTTTGCCGCTTCTAAATTTTCTTTTTGCCAATCTTTGCTCAAATTTTTATATTCACAATTTGCAATATCAATTTCAAGTTCACTTTCTTTATTAAATCTTAAATAACTTAATTCAGTGCCACCATTTTTTAAGTATTTAATATAATTTCTTTCAAATTTATAATCTTTAACTGCTTTCCAACTTGATTTAAATGTGCCATCTTTATTTTTTTTTGTTTGTCTCCAATCTTCGTGAAAACATGATGCTATTTGATTAACTAATTCTTTATTCATATTATCCCTCTTGCTTTATATTATCATAAATATTATATTGGGTCAATATCAAAATTAAAATTTTTTTAAGGATTTTAACAAAAGTTACAAAATATTATTAAAAACATTGCAAAAAATATTAATATGAAACAGAATAAACCATTTTTATCGTTTTTTTTAATACTTTTAATATGTTTAAGTAATATATTTTTTATTTTAAACTTAAAACCAATAACAAAAGTTCAAGCCACAGAAATATATGATGGCGAAGTTAAAAATATCTTCATACATTCCCTAATTGCATATCCAGAAATTTTAGACACAAAAAGCAAATACATAATAAAAAAATATGACATAGATTGCATTGATTATATTGAATTTAATAATATGCTTAATGAACTTTATAAAAATGATTATGTTTTGATTGATATTAATAACACCTTTAATGTAAATGAAAATGGTATTGCGATAAAAAACAAAATTAAAGTACCAAAAGGAAAAAAGCCACTAGTGTTAGGTATTGATGACGTTGTGTATGACCCATCAAAAAGTGGTAATGGTATGGTTGACAAAATTTGTGTTGATAAAAAAGGTAATTTATACACTGAAACGATTATAGATAACAAAAAAGAAATTAGTTATAATAGAGAATTTGCACCTATTTTAGAAAACTTTGTCAAAGTACATCCCGATTTTAGTTATAATAGTGCAAAATGCTGTATTAATCTGACTGGCTTTTGTGGCATTTTGGGTTATAGAATTAGTGATAAAAATGATAGTTTTAGAAACAAGGAAATTAATGATTGTAAAAAAGTTGTAAATAGACTAAAAGAATTAGGTTACACTTTTGCTTGCCATAGTTATAGTCATTACCATATTAAAAAAACTTGTGTAGAGAACGTTAAACAGGATTTGCAAGATTGGAAAGATTACATTGAACCCGTTATTGGTAAAACAAATATTTTTGTTTACCCTTATGGCGAGTGGGAAATAATTAATGGGGACAAATTATCTCAAAAACAACAGGCTCTTTGCGACTATGGTTTTAAACTATTTTTAGGAGTTGGAATATATGACTTTTTTACACAAATGCCATTGAATAGTAACATGAAACAAAAAATACTTTTTGCAGATAGAAAAAATATAGATGGTTATACATTGTTTAACAGACAAGAAGAACTAAAAAAAATGTTTGACCCCATAAAAGTGCTAAGTAAATATTCAATAGAACGACATAAATTAAAATAAGACAATAATAACAATTTATAATCTTTATGTAAATTAACAAAAAATATCT